>NZ_JBVHQM010000001.1:481011-496505 GCF_055567415.1 Streptomyces sp. NPDC026575 | reverse complement strand
GGTTGATAGGCCAGATATGGAAGCCGGGTAACCGGTGGAGTTGACTGGTACTAATAGGCCGAGGGCTTGTCCTCAGTTGCTCGCGTCCACTGTGTAGGTTCTGAAGTAACGACCGTTGAGTCATGCTCCGGTTGGTTAACTTCATAGTGTTTCGGTGGTCATAGCGTTAGGGAAACGCCCGGTTACATTCCGAACCCGGAAGCTAAGCCTTTCAGCGCCGATGGTACTGCAGGGGGGACCCTGTGGGAGAGTAGGACGCCGCCGAACTTTCATTGTGGGAAAGCCCCGCACCTTATGGTGCGGGGCTTTCCTGCGTTCTGGGGATCTTGGGACCCGCGGTACGGTGTGGCCGGTGGGCCAGGTAAGGTCAGGGGGCATCATTGGCACATTTCCCACAGGAGGCCCCCGCGGTGGAGGTCCAGGAGACGCGGGTCCAGACGGATCGCGTCCTTACCATCCCGAATATCCTGAGCATGGCTCGCCTCGTCGGCGTGCCGGTGTTCCTGTGGTTGATCCTTTGGCCGGTATTCGGTGGTCCGAATGCTGATGGCTGGGCGCTGCTGGTCCTCGCGCTGAGCGGTGTCAGCGACTACCTGGACGGCAAGCTCGCCCGGCGCTGGAACCAGATCAGCAGCCTCGGTCGGATCCTGGACCCGGCGGCCGACCGCCTCTACATCCTGTCCACCCTCGTCGGCCTGACCTGGCGCGAGATCCTCCCGGTCTGGCTCACCGCGGCCCTGCTGGCGCGCGAACTGATGCTGCTGATCGCGGTGGGATTCCTCGGGCGTCACGGATATGGCCCTCCCCAGGTGAACTTCCTGGGCAAGGCGGCTACGTTCAACTTGATGTACGCCTTCCCGTTGCTCCTGCTGAGCGACGGAAGGGGCTGGCTTCACGTGCTCGCTGCTATTTTCGGATGGGCGTTCGCAGGTTGGGGTACGGCGCTCTACTGGTGGGCAGGGATCCTGTACGTGGTCCAGGTCCGCCGACTCATCAGGGCGGACGCCACAGCCGACTGAGCTCTCCGAACCGGCAGATTGTGCAACGGCCGGCGCCCGTACGCGAGCACAGAAACAGTGGGCGATCTGGACAAGTGAAGTCGGCAAGACCGTCGTCTCTTATGAGGAGGACGCTTCCGACATGAAGGCCGTTGTGATGGCCGGCGGCGAGGGAACACGCCTTCGCCCCATGACGTCCAGTATGCCCAAGCCCCTGCTTCCGGTCGCCAACAGACCGATCATGGAGCATGTGCTGAGGCTGCTGAAACGGCATGGTCTCACTGAGACCGTCGTGACCGTGCAATTCCTTGCCTCGCTCGTCAAGAACTATTTCGGGGACGGGGAAGAGCTCGGAATGGAGCTCACCTACGCCAACGAGGAAAAGCCTCTCGGCACTGCGGGCAGCGTGAAGAATGCCGAGGAAGCCCTCAAGGACGACGCCTTCCTCGTCATCTCCGGTGACGCCCTCACCGATTTCGACCTCACCGATCTGATCCGGTTCCACAAGGAAAAGGGCGCCCTCGTCACCGTCTGCCTCACGAGGGTCCCCAATCCCCTTGAGTTCGGCATCACCATCGTCGACGAGGGCGGCAAGGTCGAACGCTTCCTGGAAAAGCCCACCTGGGGCCAGGTCTTCTCGGACACCGTCAACACCGGTATCTACGTGATGGAGCCGGAGGTCTTCGACTACTTCGAGCCCGATGTTCCGGTCGACTGGTCCGGTGATGTCTTCCCGCAGCTCATGAAGGAAGGCAAGCCGATCTACGGCTATGTCGCCGAGGGGTACTGGGAGGACGTCGGCACCCACGAGAGCTATGTGAAGGCCCAGGCCGACGTGCTCGAAGGCAAGGTCGACGTCGAAATCGACGGCTTCGAGATCTCGCCCGGAGTATGGGTCGCCGAGGGCGCCGAGGTCCATGCCGACGCGGTGCTGCGCGGGCCGCTGTACATCGGCGACTACGCCAAGGTCGAGGCGGGCGTGGAGATTCGCGAGCACACCGTCGTCGGTTCGAATGTCGTCGTGAAGAGCGGCGCGTTCCTGCACCGTGCCGTGGTCCACGACAACGTCTATCTCGGTCAGCACACCAATCTGCGCGGGTGTGTGATCGGCAAGAACACCGACGTGATGCGGGCCGCCCGGATCGAGGATGGTGCGGTGATCGGCGACGAATGCCTCATCGGTGAGGAGTCGATCGTCCAGGGCAATGTGCGGGTGTATCCCTTCAAGACCATCGAGGCCGGCGCGTTCGTCAACACCTCGGTGATCTGGGAATCCCGCGGCCAGGCGCATCTGTTCGGCGCCCGCGGCGTGTCCGGGATCCTCAACGTCGAGATCACCCCGGAACTCGCCGTACGGCTCGCGGGGGCGTACGCCACCACGCTCAAGAAGGGCTCCACGGTCACCACCGCACGTGACCACTCCCGTGGTGCCCGGGCGCTGAAACGCGCGGTGATCTCCGCGTTGCAGGCCAGCGCCATCGACGTACGCGACCTGGAGAACGTCCCGCTGCCGGTCGCCCGTCAGCAGACCGCCCGTGGCAGTGCCGGCGGCATCATGGTCCGTACGACACCCGGTGTACCGGACTCGGTCGACATCATGTTCTTCGACGAGCGGGGCGCCGACCTCTCGCAGGCCGGGCAGCGCAAGCTCGACCGCGTCTACGCCCGACAGGAGTACCGGCGTGCCTTCCCCGGCGAGATCGGTGACCTGATCTTCCCGGCGAGCGTCTTCGACTCGTACACCGGGTCGTTGCTGCGGGCCGTGGACACCACCGGGATCGCCGAATCGGGACTGAAGATCGTCGTGGACGCCTCCAACGGCAGCGCGGGCCTGGTCCTGCCCAGCCTCCTGGGGCGGCTCGGGGTCGACTCCCTCACCATCAACCCCGGGCTCAACGAGTCCCGGCCCACCGAGACCGCCGAGGCCCGGCGCTCCGGGCTCGTCCGGCTCGGCGAGATCGTGGCCTCGGCACGGGCCGCCTTCGGCGTGCGCTTCGACCCCGTGGGCGAACGACTCTCGCTCGTGGACGAACGCGGCCGGATCATCGAGGACGACCGTGCGCTGCTGGTCATGCTGGACCTGGTCGCCGCCGAACGGCGCACCGGCCGGGTGGCGCTGCCGGTGACCACCACCCGGATCGCCGAGCAGGTGGCCGCGTACCACGGCACACAGGTCGAGTGGACGACCACCTCGCCGGACGATCTGACCCGGGTGGGGCGGGCGGACGGCACGGTCTTCGGCGGGGACGGCCTGGGCGGCTTCATCATCCCGGAGTTCAGTTCCGTCTTCGACGGTGCGGCCGCCTTCGTCCGGCTGATCGGTCTGGTGGCCCGCACCCAGCTCACGCTCAGCCAGATCGACGCGCGGATCCCGCGGGCGCATGTGCTGCGCCGCGATCTGGCGACCCCGTGGGCGGTCAAGGGCCTGGTCATGCGGCATGTCGTCGAGGCGGCCGGCGACCGGGAGGTGGACACCACGGACGGCGTACGGGTCGTGGAGACCGACGGGCGCTGGATCCTGGTGCTGCCGGACCCGGCCGAGGCGGTCACCCACCTGTGGGCGGAGGGCCCGGACGACGACTCCGCCCAGCAGCTGCTGGACGAGTGGTCGGCCGTGGTCGACAGCGCGGGCCGCTGATCCGGACCCCACCGGCGGGCCGTTGATCGGCGCGCCGGTGGGGCCATTGGGAGACTGCGCGGCCGACGTGGGACGATGTGCGGCATGTCGCAGCAGCGCCCCGATCGGAGCACCCCGAAACCGCCGGCCGCGCGCCCCGATGCGTCCATGTCGCTGCTGACCAACGTGATGGATCACAGCCTCGACGACGGGTACGCCGAGGCGGCCGCGCGCAAGTCCGAGGCCGGCGTGCGCGGGCTGCCGCGCACTCTGCGGGCGAAGTTGGGCCTGGCGGCCGGTCTGGTGCTGGCCGCGCTCGTGGTGACCGTCGGGGCGGCGCAGGCGCGGATATCCGCACCGACGCTGGCCAAGGAGCGCGAAGAGCTGATCAACCGCATCCAGAAGGGGACCGGCGAGGCGGACAAGCTTCAGCAGCGGGTCGACGCGCTGCGGGGCGACGTCAGCAGGATGCAGCGTGAGGCGCTGAAGCAGCGCGGCGGTGGCAAGGCCGAACTGCTGGCCCTGCTGGCGGGCTCGACGCGGGTCACCGGACCCGGCGTGAAACTCGTCGTGGACGATGCCAAGGGCGCGGAGGCCGGTGGCGGCGGGCCGCGCGAGAGCAGTGGTTTCTCCGACACCGGGCGGGTACGCGACAGGGACATGCAGCGCGTCGTCAACGGCCTGTGGGAGTCCGGTGCGGAGGCCATCTCCGTCAATGGGCAGCGGCTTACGTCACTCTCGGCGATCAGAGCCGCGGGAGACGCCATACTGGTCGACAACAAGCCACTGGTGCCGCCCTATACGGTGCTGGCGGTGGGGGACGGGCAGCGGCTGAGCACCGCGTTCCAGGACAGCGCCGATGGTCAGTACCTGCATGTGCTGCAGGAGAACTACGGCGTGCGCACACGGATTTCCGCCGAGAGTGAGGTCACGCTGCCGCCCGCGCCCAGTTTGATCGTACGTACCGCAAAGCCGCAGGCCGGTGCCGCCAGGTCGGGCGGCACCGACACAGGGAAGGGCACATCGTGATCGCCGTACTGGGCCTCATCGTGGGAGTCGTGGTCGGACTCGTCGTCCGACCCGTGGTGCCGACGGTGGTCGAGCCCTACTTGCCGATCGCTGTCGTCGCGGCGCTGGACGCCGTGTTCGGCGGTCTGCGCGCGATGCTGGACGGCATCTTCGACGACAAGGTCTTCGTGGTCTCCTTCCTGTCGAACGTCGTCGTCGCCGCGCTGATCGTCTTCCTCGGCGACAAGTTGGGCGTCGGTGCCCAACTCTCCACCGGCGTCGTGGTGGTGCTGGGCATCCGGATCTTCTCCAACGCCGCGGCGATCCGCCGGCACGTCTTCAGGGCGTGAGGCGGATGGCAGCGGACGAGACCCCGGAGCCGGGGAAGCAGCCGGAGCGACCGGAGCCCGAGCAGGAGCGCGGTCCGGCGGGGCGGCGGCCGATGCCGCCCGAGAGCCGGAGCACCCCTGAGCGGAGCGCGTCCGGGGACGGGGACGAAACCCGGGAAACGGACAGTACTGGACAGAGGTCGAGTAAAGCGGCAGACTCCTCGACTCCTGACGCGGTGAGCGGTGGCGGAGAGGGAGAGCATCCGAAGACAGGCCGGGAGCGGCTCGTGGCGAGCCTGTGGCCGCCGCGGTTGACCCGGGCCCAACTGATCGTTGCGCTGCTCTTGTTCATTCTCGGCCTGGGTCTGGCGATTCAGGTACGTTCCACAAGTGACAGCAGTGCGCTGCGGGGTGCGCGCCAGGAGGACTTGGTGCGCATTCTGGACGAGCTGGACAATCGCTCCCAGCGGTTGACGGACGAACAGCGGCGCCTGGAAGGGCAGAAGACCGAGCTGGAGAACAGTTCGGACCAGGCCGAGGAGGCCCGTAAGCAGACCGTGGAGAAGGAACAGCAGCTGGGTGTGCTGGCCGGGACCGTCGCGGCGCAGGGGCCCGGCATCAACCTGACCATCGACGACCCGACGCACTCCGTCGAGGCGGACAAGCTGCTGGACACCATCCAGGAGTTGCGGGCGGCCGGCGCCGAGGCCATCCAGGTCAATTCGGTACGGGTCGTTGCGGACACCTACCTCTCGGACATCCGGGGCGGGGTGGAGATCGACGGCAAGCGCGTCACCCAGCCGTACCGCTTCAAGGTCATCGGCAAGCCGGAGGACCTGGAGCCGGCGCTGAACATCCCCGGCGGAGTGGTTCAGACGCTGGAAAAGGAGCAGGCCAAGGTGTCTGTGACCGGTCGGGAGAAGATCATTGTGGATGCCTTGCGAGAGGCGAAGCGGCCTGACTACGCTCGGTCGTCATCGCAGTGAGGTGTGCAGGTATGTCGAGTGCCCGGCGAGGGCATGAGGTAGCGGGGGGTCGACGCACCGTGCGTGTGGTGTGTGGTGGAAACTGTCTGGAGGCCACGGACGTTCACAGGATGTCCGGATGGGCCGGTGTGTGCATCGAGGGTTCGTCCTGCCCCACGGGCGGGTCTGTTTCGTTCAAGGGGAATCGCCCGTGAAGTTGTTTGGAAAGCTGTTCGGCAAGAGCGCGCGCCAGGAGGGCGGCAGCGGCTCCGCGCGGCATCGTGCGCCGCGCCAGCCCGAGAATGGTGAGGCGGCGGAGCGTCCGCTCTTCCGCGACGAGGTCGGCGGTCCGTCCGGGGGGCACGGCGCGGGTTCTGTTGACCCCTCCGGTGCCGGCCGCATAGGTTCCGAGGAACCATCGGCCTCACGCACGGGTGGAGGGTCGGCCATGCCGGTATGTACGAGGTGTGGGCACGGGAACGCCGAGGCGAGCCGGTTCTGTTCCAACTGCGGTGCGCCGCTGCGCCCGGGCGCCCAGGCCGAGCGGGCGTCCGAGACGACGTCGACGATCTCCATTTCGGGGCTGGAGGCCTACGACTCGGAGACGACGGGCCAGAATCTGGTGCCGTCGCTGTCCCCGGAGGCCCAGGCCGCGGTCGAGGCCCTTCCGCTGGGCTCGGCGCTGCTGATCGTCCGCCGGGGTCCGAATTCGGGCAGCCGCTTCCTGCTGGACAGCGAGCTGACGACGGCGGGCCGGCATCCGCAGGGCGACATCTTCCTCGACGACGTGACGGTCTCGCGCCGGCATGTGGAGTTCCGCCGCGGTGCGGACGGTGTCTTCACGGTCGCCGACGTCGGCAGCCTGAACGGCACGTACGTCAATCGTGAGCCGATCGACTCGGTCGCGCTCGCCAACGGCGACGAGGTCCAGATCGGCAAGTACCGCATGGTCTTCTACGCGAGCCAGCGGGGCGCCGGGATCTGACCGATCAGGGAAGGCATATGCGCGATACACCGAAGGGCGGTGCCGGTTCCCTCGGCACCGCCTCCTCGGGCGCCAAGCCGGTGAGCATCGGCACGGTGCTCAATGCGCTGCGCGAGGAGTTTCCCGAGGTCACGATCTCCAAGATCCGCTTCTTGGAGGCCGAGGGGCTCGTCGAGCCGAAGCGCACGCCTTCCGGATACCGGAAATTCACGCCGGCCGACGTCGAGCGGCTGGCGAGCGTCCTGCGGATGCAGCGGGACCACTATCTGCCCCTGAAGGTCATCCGGGAGCATCTGGACGCCCTGGAGCGCGGTGAGCAGGTGCAGCTGCCGGCTCCGGCCGCGTCCCCGCGGGATCTGATCGAGGACGTGTCCTGCCAGGGCGAGGACCGTCCGACGGCTGCCCGGATCGGCCGGGCGGAGCTGCTGGCCGCCGCTGCGGTGGACGAGGCGGCGCTCGCCGACTGGGAGTCGTACGGACTCATCGTCCCCCATGCGGACGGCGGATACGACATCGAGGCCGTCACCGTGGCCAAACTCGTCGCGGACCTGGGTCGCTTCGGCCTGGAGCCGCGGCATCTGCGCGCCGTGAAGGCGGCCGCCGAGCGCGAGGCCGGCCTGGTCGAACAGGTCGTTGCACCCCTTCGGCGGCACCGCAACCCCCAGACCAGGGCCCATGCGGAGGCCACGGCGAGGGAGCTGGCGACGCTCTCCGTACGGCTCCATGCGGCGCTGGTGCAGAGCGCTCTTCGCGTCCGGTTGCCATGAGCAAAAGAGTGCTCGACTACCCAAACCTGCCGGGCACGTCCTAGGGTTGCTGTGTGAACGAGCTCGACGTCGTGGGTGTCCGGGTGGAAATGCCTTCCAGCCAACCGATCGTGCTCCTGCGGGAGGTGGGAGGCGACCGATACTTGCCCATTTGGATCGGGCCAGGGGAGGCCACCGCCATCGCCTTCGCCCAGCAGGGCATGGTCCCTGCCAGGCCGCTGACGCACGACCTTTTCAAGGACGTGCTCGAAGCGGTGGGCCAGGAGCTGACGCAGGTCCGCATCACGGATCTGCGCGAGGGGGTTTTCTATGCCGAACTGGTCTTCGCCAGTGGGGTCGAGGTCAGTGCCCGCCCGTCCGACGCCATAGCGCTGGCGCTGCGCACCGGAACGCCGATCTTCGGCACCGACGGTGTGCTGGACGACGCGGGGATCGCCATCCCGGACGAGCAGGAGGACGAGGTGGAGAAGTTCCGCGAGTTCCTCGACCAGATCTCGCCCGAGGACTTCGGCACCAACAGTCAGTGACGCCGGCCGGGTGAAGGGGCTGATTCCGGCCAAACTATTTAGCCATTCCCCGCGCGAGGTCACGAGAAACCACTCGTAGGGTGATTATCACTCGGCGTGGCGAGCGCGGCGATCGTTGACGCACCCCGAGTGACTGCATACCGTCGATATGGCAGGTCCCGTCCGGGACGTGGAGGACGGAGGGCGGCGTGGCAATCACCGGCGACGGTATGGCGGCGGAAGGGGCGTTGCCGCTCCACTCGGGCGCGGCCGCGAACCATGCCCCGGCACCGGCCGCGGCGGTGTCGGGGGACTGCGAGGCGCAGAACATCGGCTATCGCGGCCCGACCGCATGCGCGGCAGCGGGCATCACCTACCGGCAGCTCGACTACTGGGCGCGTACGGGCCTGGTGGAGCCGAGCATCCGGCCCGCGTACGGCTCCGGCACCCAGCGGCTCTACAGCTTCCGGGACGTCGTCGTCCTGAAGATCGTCAAGCGGCTGCTGGACACCGGGGTGTCGTTGCAGAACATCCGCACCGCCGTGCAGCACCTGCGTGCGCGCGGGCTGGCGGACCTGACGCGGATGACGCTGATGAGCGATGGCGCGACGGTCTACGAGTGCACCTCGCCCGACCAGGTCGTCGATCTGCTCCAGGGCGGCCAGGGCGTCTTCGGCATCGCGGTGGGCGTGGTGTGGCGGGACGTGGAGGGCGTGCTGTCACAGCTCCACGGAGAGCGCGTGGACACCGGCGAGACGCTGATGGGGAAGAACCCGCACGACGAGCTGGCGCGGCGGCGCAACAGGGCCGGCTGAGCCCGGTCCACCGGCCCCGGCCCGGCGTCGGGTCGAATGTCAGTGCCATGCGGCAGCATCGGACGTGTGAGACCCGCGCCGACGATTCTGCATCTGGACATGGATGCGTTCTACGCGGCCGCCGAGCAGGCGGCCAAGCCCAGCCTGCGTGGCAAGCCCGTGGTGGTCGGCGGGATCGGGCCGCGGGGTGTGGTCGCCACGGCGTCGTACGAAGCCCGGATCTTCGGGGTCCGCTCCGCGATGCCCACGGCCCAGGCGCGCCGGCTGTGCCCCAATGCCGCCTATCTCAGCCCTCGCTTCGGCCTGTACCGCCAAGTGAGTGACACGGTGATGGAGCTGCTGCACGAGCTGTCGCCGCTCGTCGAGCCGCTGAGCCTGGACGAGGCGTTCGTGGACCTGGAAGCGGGCGGGGTGCCGGCCGAGACCGCCGCCGTACGCGCCGTGGGGGAGCGGCTGCGGCACGACATCCGGGCGGCGACGGGGCTGACCGGCTCGGTGGGGCTCGCGGGCGCGAAGATGCTGGCGAAGATCGCGTCCGAGGCGGCGAAGCCGGACGGCCTGGTGGTGATCGAGCCCGGCACAGAGCGGGAGCTGCTGGGCCCCATGACGGTGCGGACGCTGCCCGGGGTGGGTCCCGCGACGGCCGAGACGCTGCGCCGGGCCGGGATCCACACCGTCGCGGAGACCGCGGAGGCCGGCGAGGCCGAGCTGGTGCGGCTCCTGGGCAAGGCACACGGCGCGGGGCTGTACGCGATGGCGCTGGGCCAGGACAACCGCCCTGTGGTGGCCGAGCGGGACGCCAAGTCCATTTCGGTCGAGGACACCTTCGAGGTCGATCTGACCGACCGGACGCGGGTGCGGAACGAGATGCTGCGGCTGGCCGACCGCTGCGTCCAGCGGCTGCGGGCGGCCGGGCGCTCCGGGCGGACGGTGGTGATCAAGGTGCGGAACTACGACTTCTCGACGCTGACCCGCTCGGAGACGCTCCGCGGGCCCACCGACGACCCCTCGGTCGTACGGGAGGCCGCCGTGCGGCTGCTGGAGACGGTGGACACCACGGGCGGGGTGCGGCTGCTGGGGGTGGGGGTCAGCGGGCTGGCGGACTTCACCCAGGAGGATCTGTTCGCCCAGCTGGCGACGGAGCGGGAGGCCGGGGAGCTGGCGAAGGCGGCGGAGTCGGCGGGGGCGGAGGCCGGGGGAGGCGAGCCGGAGGAGGAGCGGCCGCGGCGCTGGCATCCGGGGCTGGACGTGGTGCACGAGGAGTTCGGCGCCGGATGGGTGCAGGGAAGCGGCGTGGGGAGGGTGACCGTACGCTTCGAGACGCCGTGGTCCGCACCGGGGAGGGTGCGGACCTTCGCCGTCGAGGACCCGGCGCTGCGGCCGGGTGAGCCGTTGCCGCTGGTGGGCGGCGGGCCGGAAGGAGGTCAGTCCTCCGAGCCGGCGATCTTGCCGAAGTCCTTGTCGGAGCCGTCCTCCTTGCCGGAGGAAGCCGGACCGGGCTCCGGTGAGGAGATGTCCAGCCGGTAGTGGTGGTAGAGCTGGAGTTCCTGCTCAGGGGAGAGATGGCGGCCCACGCCGAAGTCCGGGGCGTCCTTGATCAGCTTGCGGTCGTAGGGGATGTGCAGGCCCTCGCCGACCATTTTGCTGGGTTCAAGGGGGACGAACGCATCCCGGCTGAAGAGTCCGGTGCGCACGGCCGCCCACTCCGGTTCCCCCGTCGCGTCGTCGAGGTATACCTCGTCGATCGTGCCTATTTTCGCGCCGTTCCGGTCGAACGCTTTGCGGCCGATCAGGCTCCGGGGATCGATATCGGTTTGCACAACCCCTCCAATTGGTCGCAACTGCCCTGTGACAACTACCAAACGGCACATTTCATGCCCCGGCCACTCGAAGGATCCTTCGAGTGGCGCGCTGGTAGGCTGGCCAATGGCCGCAGAATCCATGCGGGAGAGTCCTTTGTCGTTCGCGACCAGGGCGCCGAAGGAGCAAATCCTCCCCGGAATCTCTCAGGCACACGTACCGCATGGGCGAGGTCACTCTGGAAAGCAGGGCGGGCCACGGACGAGCACAGCGCCGTAACCCCTCCTCACCGACGGTGAAAGCCGGGCCGCCTCGCGCGGGCCGGTGAAGCTCTCAGGTTGAGATGACAGAGGGGGAGGCCGTCCGGGCACCCGCGCCGTGGTGCCCCTCGTAGGTCGTGTTGACCAGGAGGCCCCCGCAGATGACCACCAATCGTATCTCCCTGACCGAGCTTGAACAGGGCATTCCGTTCGAGCGCCGGCACATCGGCCCCGACCACGAGGCGCAGGCGAAGATGCTCGCGCACGTCGGATTCGGGTCCCTGGACGAGCTGACGGCCACCGCCGTACCCGATGTGATCAAGAGCGCGGAGGCGCTGGGCCTGCCGCAGGGCCGCACCGAGGCCGAGGTCCTCCAGGAGCTGCGCGGCCTGGCGGAGCGCAACCAGGTACTGGCCTCGATGATCGGCCTGGGCTACTACGGCACGTTCACCCCGCCGGTGATCCTGCGCAACGTCATGGAGAACCCGGCCTGGTACACGGCGTACACGCCCTACCAGCCGGAGATCTCGCAGGGCCGCCTGGAGGCGCTGCTGAACTTCCAGACCATGGTCGCGGAACTGACCGGACTGCCCACCTCCGGTGCCTCCCTGCTGGACGAGGGCACCGCCGCCGCCGAGGCGATGGCGCTCGCCCGCCGCGTCGGCAAGGTCAAGCAGGGCGTCTTCCTGGTCGATGCCGACTGCCTGCCGCAGACCGTCGCCGTGATCCAGACCCGCGCCGAGCCCACCGGCGTCGAGGTCGTCGTCGCGGATCTGTCCGACGGCATCCCGGCCGAGATCGCCGAGCGGGGCGTCTTCGGCGTGCTGCTGCAGTACCCCGGCGCCTCCGGTGCGGTGCGCGACCCCCGTGCCGTCATCGAGCAGGCCCACGGGCTCGGCGCGATCGTCACCGTGGCCGCCGATCTGCTCGCCCTGACGCTGCTGACCTCGCCCGGCGAGCTCGGCGCGGACATCGCGGTCGGCACCACCCAGCGCTTCGGCGTCCCGATGGGCTTCGGCGGTCCGCACGCCGGCTTCATGGCCGTACGCGACCAGTTCGCCCGCAGCCTGCCCGGCCGCCTGGTGGGCGTCTCCGTCGACGCCGACGGCAACAGGGCCTACCGCCTCGCGCTGCAGACCCGCGAGCAGCACATCCGCCGTGAGAAGGCCACCAGCAACATCTGCACCGCGCAGGTGCTGCTCGCCGTCATGGCCGGGATGTACGCCGTCTACCACGGCCCCGAGGGCCTGCGCACCATCGCCCAGCGCACCCACCGCTACGCCGCCGTCCTCGCCGAGGGCCTGCGGGCGGGCGGGGTGGAGATCGTGCACGGTGCGTACTTCGACACCCTGACCGCGCGGGTGCCCGGCCGGGCCGCCGAGGTCGTCGCCGCCGCCCGTGAGGCCGGCGTCAACCTCCGCCAGGTCGACGCCGACCTGGTCGGCATCGCCTGCGACGAGACCACCGGACGCGCGCAGCTGGCCGGCGTCTGGAGCGCCTTCGGCGTGCAGGGCGACGTCGAGCAGCTGGACGCGGTGGCTGCTGAAACGTTGCCGCAGGAGCTGCTGCGTACGGACGACTACCTCACCCACCCGGTCTTCCACCAGCACCGCTCCGAGACCGCGATGCTGCGCTACCTGCGCACCCTCGCCGACAAGGACTACGCGCTGGACCGCGGCATGATCCCGCTCGGCTCCTGCACGATGAAGCTGAACGCCACCACCGAGATGGAGCCGGTCACCTGGCCCGCGTTCGGCCAGCTGCACCCGTTCGCGCCGGCCGACCAGGCCGCGGGCTATCTGACGCTGATCCAGGAGCTGGAGGAGCGGCTGGCCACGGTCACCGGCTACGACAAGGTCTCCATCCAGCCGAACGCCGGCTCGCAGGGCGAGCTGGCCGGCCTGCTGGCCGTCCGCGCCTACCACCGCGCCAACGGGGACGAGCAGCGCACGGTCTGCCTGATCCCGTCCTCGGCGCACGGCACCAACGCCGCCAGCGCCGTCATGGCGGGCATGAAGGTCGTCGTCGTCAAGACCGGCGAGGACGGCGAGGTCGACACCGACGATCTGCACGCCAAGATCGACAAGCACCGTGACGAGCTCGCGGTCCTGATGGTGACCTACCCCTCCACGCACGGCGTCTTCGAGGAGCACATCACCCAGATCTGCGCCGCGGTGCACGACGCCGGCGGCCAGGTCTACGTCGACGGCGCCAACCTCAACGCGCTGGTCGGGCTCGCCGAGCCCGGCAAGTTCGGTGGCGACGTCTCGCACCTCAACCTGCACAAGACGTTCTGCATCCCGCACGGTGGCGGCGGCCCCGGTGTCGGCCCGGTCGCCGTGCGCGCCCACCTGGCGCCGTACCTGCCCAACCACCCGCTACAGCCCACCGCGGGCCCCGAGACGGGCGTCGGGCCGATCTCCGCGGCTCCCTGGGGCTCGGCCGGCATCCTGCCGATCTCCTGGGCGTACGTCCGCCTGATGGGCGGTGAGGGCCTCAAGCGCGCCACCCAGGTCGCGGTCCTCAGCGCGAACTACATCGCCAAGCGCCTGGAGCCGCACTACCCGGTGCTCTACACCGGCCCCGGCGGCCTGGTGGCGCACGAGTGCATCATCGACGTCCGGCCGCTGACCAAGGCGACCGGCGTGAGCATCGACGATGTCGCCAAGCGGCTGATCGACTACGGCTTCCACGCACCGACGATGTCGTTCCCGGTGGCCGGCACGCTGATGATCGAGCCGACCGAGAGCGAGGACCTCGACGAGCTGGACCGCTTCTGCGACGCGATGATCGCCATCCGCGCGGAGATCGAGAAGGTCGGCTCGGGGGAGTGGGACAAGGACGACAACCCGCTGCGCAACGCCCCGCACACCGCGGCCGCGCTCGGCGGCGACTGGAACCACGCCTACAGCCGCGAGGAGGCCGTCTTCCCTGCGGGCGTGACGGCGGCGGAGAAGTACTGGCCGCCGGTGCGCCGTATCGACGGTGCCTTCGGTGACCGCAACCTCGTCTGCTCCTGCCCCCCGCTGGACGCGTACGACAACTGAGCAACCTCAGCCCGTCAGGGCAACATCAAGGGCCCTCGGCAGATCTGCCGGGGGCCCTGTGGTACGTGCCGGGCGCTCGCGGATCAGGCCGCCGCGCCGACCCGCGTGCGGTGCGGGGCGATGACCTGCCCGTCCGGCAGCAGCTCACCGGTGTCCTCGAAGAGCAGGACGCCGTTGCAGAGCAGGCTCCAGCCCTGCTCGGGGTGGTGCGCCACAAGGTGTGCGGCCTCCCGGTCGGTGGAGTCTGCTGACGGGCAAGGCGGTTGGTGCTGACACATGGAAGTTGTCTTTCGCTGCGGTGTGGTGAACGTCGTGCGGCTCGATGTGGTGGCCATGGCCGCTCCCCCGTTTCTTCGGTCGGTTCCAGTGTTGCCCTACGGACGGGATTCCGCAGGGATTTCGCAGCAGCGGTACTCACTCGGTATCGACGCGTCACCCATGCGGGCGGTTGCTTCCAATTGCACTCCTCTCCAAGGGCGTTGGCAGTGGCATCGATGGACTAGCCCGCGCGGGTGAGCACGGCAGCGCCCCGCGGCCGGGAGGGCCGCGGGGCACGTTCTCGTGGGCCGGCGTGCGGGTGGGCGCGGATGCGCGGCCGGTGCGCCGGGTCAGGCGGGTTCGCGCAGCAGTGGGGCGGGCGTCAGACGCCGGGTGAGCCGGGGCAGCAGATCGGCGACGTGGTGCGGACGGTGGGCGGCGATCCCCGGCGGGGCGGGCGCCAGCGGTACCAGCAGATCACCCGCTGCGAGCAGGCCCTCGGCGCCGTCGGCGGCGACGTCGTGATGCAGCCACAGCGTCAGCATGTACAGCCCGGGGACGGACAGCAGCCGCGGCTGGTAGGGCGCGTTCAGCGACTCCGCTTGTACCAGCGCCCGCTCGGTCGAGGCGACATAGGGGCCCCCGCAGAAGCGCGCGAACGTCCAGCCGTCCGCGGTGAGCATCGCCTCGGCCGTCGCCACGGCCCGCTCCCCGCCGCGGACCAGGAAGCTCCAGCCGGCCAGACGGGTCAGCGGTGTGCCGCCGGCCTTGCTGACGTCGTCCCATACGTGGAGCGGCAGCGGGTGGTCGGGGCTGAGCGGGCCCTGATGGGCGCGCAGCCCGGGGACGGGTGCCTCGCGGACGGCCGTGGGCGAGCCGAGGGCGGTGAGAACGCTGCGCAACGCGGACGCGGGGGCGGGGGAAACGTGCAGCGGCATGGTGGGTCGCCTCTCACTTCAGAGACACGGTGGAGCGTGGCGGGTGCAAACGGCGCTGTCTGCGTGCGGGGACAGAGCATGGCCGGCCCCGGGGCCGCGGCCGGGCGTGGGGTAGGGCGTGGCCGGTGGGTCGGCGAGGGGGCTATCCGCGTTGAGCCACCCGGTCACTCCTGGGCTCTTTGTCCCCGCAACAGGGGAACC
>NZ_JBVHQM010000001.1:296342-481001 GCF_055567415.1 Streptomyces sp. NPDC026575 | reverse complement strand
TGTCCGGGGGGGGGAAATGGCGCCCCTCCCAGGACACCCCCACCGGGCACGCCCTGGCCGCTGCGCCCCAGCACCGGCGAAATCACCACGACGCTGGGCGTCAACTCTCTGCCTCGTAAGCGGGAGTTTATACGACGTATGTTCTGAAAGTGTTTCGGCTACCTGCCTTGCGGATTTACGGCAAGGCGGAATCCAGACCCTCGCACGAGGTGTTTTTCACCGCTTTGTACGGTGCCTTTGTGACGCCACCTCGTCATTGCACTCCGGTGCGGTAGGCCGGATCTCGTCGGTGAATTTCACGAGTGAAATGCGAACGGCGATGGCCAGCTGGATATGCCGGGGGAAGGTGCCGGACGCCGCACCACTTCGAGCCTATCGGTACCGGCACGCCCCTGAGGCGTTATCGATCAGATTGCCGGGGCATCATCGACCGTAGCGCGAGCCCCGGCGTGTCGGGGACGGCCCCAAGCGGCCCGTGGCGGCGGGCCGTTCAGTCAAGGAGGGACCCTTCGATGGGGGAGAAGGTCGCCGCGGGCGGGATCGACCTGGCGGACCGGGAGCGTTATCGAAGAAAGCTGCACGAGTGTCTGGAGGGCTTGCAGAGGCTTCTGGCGGAGAAGCGGTTCGATCGGCCCAGGAATCTCATGGGCCTGGAGATAGAGCTCAATCTGGCCGGCCCCGACGGCCTGCCCCGCATGATGAACTCCCAGGTTCTCGAACGCATCGCCAGCCGTGATTTCCAGACCGAACTCGCGCAGTGCAACCTGGAAGTCAACATCCTGCCGCACCGCTTGTCCGGCCATGTCCTGGACCAGCTCGCCGAGGAACTCCGTACGGGTCTGGCCTACGCGGAAAGGAAAGCCCGCGAGGTCGCCGCCAGGATCGTGATGATCGGCATTCTGCCGACCCTGCACGCCGACGACCTCACGGCGGCCAGCCTCTCCGAGAACGACCGCTATGTGCTGCTCAACGAGCAGATGAGGGCGGCCCGCGGCGAGGACTTCGCACTCGACATCCAGGGCGTCGAGCACCTGGTCGCCCGCTCGCCCTCGATCGCGCCGGAGGCCGCCTGCACCTCCGTCCAGCTGCACCTCCAGGTGACGCCCGGCCGCTTCGCCGCCGTCTGGAACGCGGCCCAAGCCATCGCCGCCGTCCAGGTGGCGGTCGGCGCCAACTCGCCGTTCCTCTTCGGCCGTGAGCTGTGGCGCGAGTCGCGGCCGCCGGTCTTCCAGCAGGCCACCGACACCCGTGCGCCCGAGCTGACGGCCCAGGGCGTACGCCCCCGTACGTGGTTCGGTGAGCGCTGGATCAGCTCCGCATACGACCTCTTCGAGGAGAACCTGCGCTTCTTTCCGCCGCTGCTGCCCCTGTGCGGCCTGCAGGAGCCGCTGCGCGTCCTGGATGAGGGCGGGGTGCCGGACCTGGCCGAACTGGTGCTGCACAACGGCACGGTCTACCGCTGGAACCGGCCCGTCTACGCGGTCGCCGACGGTGTCGCCCACCTCAGGGTCGAGAACCGGGTGCTGCCGGCCGGCCCCACCGTCGCCGACGTGATCGCCAACACCGCCTTCTACTACGGCGTGGTGCGGGCGCTGGCCGAGGAACCGCGCCCCATATGGTCGCGGCTTCCGTTCGCCACCGCGGCCCGGAACTTCGACACCGCCTGCCGGCACGGCATCGACGCCACCCTGCACTGGCCGCGTCCCGGTCGCGCCGGCACGCTCGCCGAGATCCCGGTCGTACGGCTCGTACGCCAGGAGCTGCTGCCGCTGGCGGCCCGGGGGCTGGACGCCTGGGGAGTGGAACCGGCCGACCGCGACCGCTATCTGGCCATCATCGAGGAGCGCTGCCGGCGCCGGGTGAACGGCGCTTCCTGGCAGGCCGCGGCCTATCACCACGCCCGGCGGCAGGGCCTGGGCCGGGACGCTGCGCTCGCCGCGATGACCCGGCGCTACAGCGAGCTGATGCACGCCGGCCAGCCGGTGCACACCTGGCCGGTGGCCTGGGCGCTCGGCGAGCGGCCGGCGGTACCGGGACCGCGGCAGGCGGCGACCGGCGGCGCGTAGCGCGCGGTGGGCCCGGCCGCCGGTGCGGGCGGGCCCGCTACCGGGCGGCGTGGGGGCCTCAGCGCCGTCCCGTGCCGCCCGCCGCCATGATGGCCTTGAGGATCACCCGGTGGATCTGGGACGGGTCGCTGACGCGGTGCGCCGAGCCGCCGGTGGGCGCCACGATGCGCTCCAGGGCGGACTCGTCCGCCTCCGGGCCGATCGCGATGGCGATCAGCGGTACCGGACGGGCCGGGGAGGAGAGCTTCTCCAGCTCGCCGACCAGGGCGCTCAGAGAGATGCCGGCGGCGTCGTCGTTGGCGCCGTCGGTGACGACGACCACCGCGTTGAACTTCCCGCTCGCATACGTCGCACGGGCACTTCGGTACGCGGCGAGCGTGGTGTCGTACAGACCGGTGGCGCCATGGGGGAGCGGGGCCAGCGAGCCGAACGCGGCGGCGAGCGCGTCACGGTGGGTGGTGCCGTCCCCGTCCCGGTCGGCGTGGCGGAGTACCGCTGGGCGGCGCGCCCGCCGGCCGTGTCCACCACCTTGGCGACCGCCGCGCCGTTGCCGGGCCGGAAGCCGTGCGCGCGCAGCGTGCGCTGCCCGCCGGGCTCGCCCAGCAGCGTCATGAAGCGGTTGGCGGCGCGGCTCTGCTCGGGACTGAGCGCGCCGTCGTCGACCAGGGTGTACGGGTAGGTGAGCCGGGCGGTGCCGTCCTTGGGGTAGAACAGCTTGAGTCCCGGGCCGCCGTCGCCGCGGGTGTTGTGGACGTAGGCGGCCTGCTCGGACAGCAGCAGTGCCTGGTTGCGGCGCGGATTGCCCTGCTCTGCACCGGAGTCGTCGCCCGGCAGCGTGGCCAGTATCTGGCCGTCGCCGTCCGCGACCCGCTGGGCGAGGAGCTTCGCCGTGGCGGCGGTGCGGACTTCGGCCTCGTCGTCGTCCTTGGCCCCGGCGGTGTCGGCGGCGTGGATACGGGCCAGGGCGAGCAGCCCGGTGGCGCTGCGGGCCGGGTCGGCCACGCCCAGGCGCAGTGCGTCGCCGGATGTCGCCTTCCGGGTCAGTTCGTTCCAGCTGTAGCTCTTTCTCGGCCAGCCCAGGGCCCTGGCGGTCTTCGGGACGGCGCCCAGTGCGATCGGCGACGAGGCGATGGTGTCGGCGGCGGTCAACGGGGTGCCGCTCTCCGCGTCGACCCGGTCCACCCAGAGCTGCGCATCCGGTATCCATACCTGGAACTCGGGGTCGACCGGACGCTGCCCGAAGGAGTCGGCGATCTCGTGGGAGGGGCGTGCGGTGATCCTGACGTCGAGGCACCGGCCGTCGGTGCGTGTCGCGTCCTCACGGGCCGTCTCGGCCACCGCCGCCAGCGCCGGGGCGATGTCGGGCGAGGCGGCCACGTCGAGCCGCACCGACGTGTCGCCGCACGGGTCGCCGAAGGGGAGCAGATCGCCGCGCAGGGCGACGACGGAGCCGGCGCCGACGGCCAGGGCCAGGCCGGTGGAGACGACCAGGATGCGACGACGTGCACCGGGGCGGGACCCCGTGCGCCGCGGTGCGGAGCCGTCCGGCAAGCTGTGTCGTCCCATTGCGGTAGCGCCTCTCCTTCTCGGAGCTCGATCGGGTGCGATGAGAAGGGGGCCGCGCGCCACGTGGATGGCGCCCGTCCCCGGCCTGTCGCGCGCGATCTTCGTACCTGCTGTCGAGACCCTAGCGGGGCGGTGGTGGCGAAGAGGCGGTAATGCGGAAGTGGAGGAAGCGTGCAGTCGGAGACAAGTCCCGTGGCCGATGCGGACGTTCCGGGGCGAGGGCCCGGTGCGGGGACGGCGGCCGGGACGGCCGAGGAGCCGTCCCGGCGCGTCCTGCGCAGCGAGACGCTGATCGTCCTGGCCCTCTCGCTGGGAGCCAGCGCGCTGTCGGCGCTCATCAGCTTCATCGGGTCGGTGACCAAGCCCGGCGGTCTCAAGGACCAGGCGGCGACGCTCAACGCCTCCCATGCGCCGGGCCGGCCGTGGCTGGATCTCGCCTGGCAACTGTTCGGGATCGCGAGCGCGCTGGTGCCCGTGGCGCTGGTCGCGCATCTGCTGCTGCGTGAACGGGTCGGCGGACTGCGGGCGATCGGCTTCGACCGGCGGCGGCCCGGCTTCGATCTGAGCCGGGGCGTCGCGCTGGCGGCCGCCATAGGGGGCAGCGGTCTGCTGCTCTATCTGGGTGCGCGGGAGGCCGGATTCAATCTGACGGTGATTCCCGAGGCGCTGCCCGAGGTGTGGTGGAAGATCCCGGTGCTGATCGCCTCCGCGGTGCAGAACGCCGTCCTGGAGGAGGTCATCGTCGTCGGGTATCTGCTGCGCAGACTGGGGCAGTTGGGGTGGTCGCCGATGGCGGCGCTGGCGGCCAGCTCGGTGCTGCGCGGTTCCTACCACCTCTACCAGGGCATCGGCGGCCTCGTCGGCAACATGGTGATGGGCGTGCTCTTCGTCCTGCTCTACCGGCGGTGGGGCCGGGTCGGGCCGCTGGTCGCCGCGCACGCCCTGATCGACATCGTGGCCTTCGTCGGGTTCGCCCTGCTGGCGGGCAAGGTGGGGTGGCTGCCTACGGGGTGAGGCGAGGGCGAGGGCCGATGCCCTCGCCCGCTTTTCCTTCCCTCGGCCCTCGGCCGGCTGCCGTTCCCCCGATTGTCGGCCGGCTGCTCTTGTGTCAGTCCTTGACCAGCAGTTCGCCGTCGATCACGGTGACCGCCGAGCCGATGAGCAGGGTACGGTCGCCGCGCAGCTCGGTGCGGACGTAGCCGGTACGGGCCGAGCCCTGCAGCCCGATCAGTGAGTCGCGGCCCATACGGGCCGACCAGAAGGGGGCGAGCGCGGTGTGCGCGCTGCCCGTTACCGGGTCCTCGTCGATGCCCACCGCCGGGAAGAAGCAGCGCGAGACGAAGTCGTAGCCGCCGATCGGGTCTTCGGCGCGCGCGGTGGCGATCACCCCTCGGCCGCCGTGCCCGGCCAGCGCCCTGTGGTCCGGCGACAGCGCCCGCACACAGCTCTCGTCCGCCAGCTCGACCAGGAGGTCGCCGACGTCGGGTCCGGTGTCGTGGGCGGAGCGGATCTCGGCGCCCAGCGCGTCCGCGACGAGCGGCGGTACCTCTACGGGCGTCAGCGGCGCGGTCGGGAAGTCCATGGTGATCGTGCCGTTGTCGCCGGCCGTCGTGGTCAGCACCCCGCTGCGGGTACGGAAGCGGACCGTGCCGGAGGCGGCCGCCCCTGTGGTGTGCAGAACGTGCGCGGTGGCCAAAGTGGCGTGCCCGCACATGTTCACCTCGGCGGCCGGGGTGAGCCAGCGCAGCGCCCAGTCGGCGTCCCCGCCCTCGGGCAGCGGGTGCGCGAAGGCGGTCTCGGAGAGGTTGACCTCGGTGGCGACCTGCTGGAGCCAGGCGGTATCGGGGAACGCGTCGGAGTCGAGGAGTACGACTCCCGCGGGGTTGCCGGTGAACGGACGCGCACTGAAGGCGTCGACGATACGAATCCTCATGGCCGTGAGCGTAGAGGTGCCACACAGCCGCAGGCCAAGGCCAATTCCAGAAAATTGGCTATGGATGGTGGCCCGTCGACCGCATGCGGAGGGAGTTCGGGGTCTTGCTTCGACGAACGGTCCCGATATATCGTTGAGGTATCGCGACAGATTCGCGACAGCTCAACGATGGAGAAGGAGAACGACATGCGTTCCCAAGGACACGACCACGGGCACGAGCATCGCCACGACTACTGCGGACCCGGCCGCTCCGGCGGTCGCGGGGAATTCGGGGGTGGCTGGGAGCGGCGGCGTTCCGCTTTCGGCTCCTTCGGTCCGCCCTTCGGAGGCCCGCCTTTCGGCGGCGGTCGAGGGCGCGGCGGACCGCGCGGCCGGGCGCGCCGCGGCGATGTGCGCGCTTCGATACTGGCGCTGCTCAAGGACCGCCCGATGCACGGCTACGAAATGATCCAGGAGATCGCCGAGCGCAGCGGCGGGGCGTGGAAGCCGAGCCCCGGCTCGGTCTATCCGACCCTGCAGCTCCTGGAGGACGAGGGGCTGATCGCCAGCGCCAGTGAGGGCGGCAAGAAGCTGTTCTCGCTGACGGATGCCGGCCGCGCCGAGGCCGACAGCGGCCCCGACGCCCCCTGGGAGGACGCCGGCCGCGGCGTCGACTGGGAGGCGATGAACGAGATACGCAAGGCGGGCGGCGGTCTGGTCGAGGCGTTCCGCCAGGTGTGGGCCACCGGCAGCACCGAGCAGCGGGAGAAGGCCATGGCGGTGGTCAACAAGGCCCGCAAGGAGCTGTATCTGATCCTTGCCGAAGAGGACTGAGCGAGGGCGGGGCGGTGCGAGAAGCGGTCGGTCTCCGGGGGCCGGACGGAAGGGGCGGCCCCCGGAGAGTCAGGAGACCAGGCCGGCGAGCTTGCGCAGCGACTCGTTCAGCGCGGCGCCCGCCGAGTCCTTGAGCTTGCCGGCCATCAGGGAGACCGCGGCGCCGGTGAACGTGCCGTCGATCCGTACGGCCGTCGCCTCGCCGTCCGGTGTGAGCGCATAGCGCATGCCCAGGCTGACGCCCATCGGGCCCTTGCCCTTGATGTCGAGCAGTCGTCCCGGTTCCAGCTCCTGGACGGTCCAGGTGGCCTCCGCGGGGAAGCCCATCAGCTTCATGTTCTCCTCGTAGGACGCGCCCGCCTCCAGCGTCTTCGGTCCGCCTTTGGGGAAGTCGGTGTGGGTGGCGTTCCACTCCCCGTACGCATCGAAGTCGGTGAGCCGGTCCCAGATCTTCCCGGCCGGTGCCTCGATACGGGTCTGGGCGGTGACTTCGGCCATGCGATCACCCCTTCGGTGACGGTCCTGGCTGGTGCCGCGGAACGTAGCCGTACGGGGGTGAAGGTTCAATAGCGAGGGCCGGTCTGGCTGATGGCTCGTCAGTTTCTGGGAGTGGCCCGCTCCGGGGGTGGGGCGGGCTGGGGGTGGCAGGGATCTGCTGGACCGCGGGAGGGCTGCCCCATATGTCTGCCCTTCATGATTCCCCCGCATTTTCTCCGCGGGATATCTCCTCCCTAGGGAGGAGATCCGGCGGGGGCGTCCCCAACCAGCGTGGGATGCGCAAATGCTTCCCGCCGGGGATGTTCCCGGCTTCAGGGGCTGGTGGGGTGGGAGCTGTGCAAAACCGTACTGCGTACAGGGGCGGCGACGGCTCCGCCCGGGAGGACCTCGACAGCCGGCTCACCGTCGAGCTCGCGTCGGTGGTCTCCGCTGCCCGCAGGCGGGCCACGCGCGACGGTGACCGGCAGGTCGACACCGCGCATCTGCTGCACGGACTGCTGGAATCGGACCCCGCCGTACGCGCCGCCTTCGACGGCGGGCCGCAGGTGGCACGGCTGCTCGGCTACCTGGTCCAGCGCAGCATCGGCTACGGACTCCAATGGCACGGCACCGTCGAGGACTCCGGCGCGGTCCCCATGGTCACCGAGGGCGGCGTCCCCGGATGGTCGCCGGCCGCGGCCGCCGCCATGGACGGCGCCCACGACCGCGCGCACGCCCGTTACGCGCTCCGCGCCGGCTGCCTCGATCTGCTCGCCGCGCTGGTGGACGACCCCGAATCCCGGGCCGTGGAGGTTCTGCACCGGGCCTCCGTCGACACCGCCGCGCTCGCCGCTCGGCTGGACGGGGAGCGCCCGGGCCAGGAATGACAGGGGTATCGGGGGTGGCGCTCCTGACGGCGGCTGTCATGATGACCCGATGCACGCGACTTCGGGAAGCCCGGCCGGTCCAGCGACCGGTCCGGGCCAGGCAACACCAGCGTCCCCGGCTGCCGGGCAGCCGTCGTCCGGTTCCGCGCCGGGCCGCGCCGGCGCGCCCCGGGGACGTGGTGCGGGCCTGGGCCTCGCCCTGCTGTCCGCCCTCGCCTTCGGGGGTTCGGGCGTCGCCGCCAAGCCGCTCATCGAGGCCGGTCTCGCACCGCTGCATGTGACCTGGCTGAGGGTGGCCGGCGCCGCGCTGGTGATGCTGCCGATCGCCTGGCGCCACCGGGACCTGCCGCGCCGCCGGCCCGCCCTGCTCGCCGGCTTCGGCCTGCTCGCCGTGGCCGGCGTACAGGCCTGCTACTTCGCCGCGCTCTCCCGCATCCCCGTCGGCGTCGCGCTGCTCATCGAATACCTCGCTCCCGCCCTCGTCCTGGGCTGGGTCCGCTTCGTCCAGAAGCGGCCGGTCACCCGCGCCGCCGCGGTCGGCGTGGTACTCGCCGTCGGCGGCCTGGCCTGCGTCGTCGAGGTCTGGTCCGGGCTGAGTTTCGACGTCGTCGGTCTGGCCCTCGCGCTCGGCGCGGCCTGCTGCCAGGTCGGCTACTTCGTGCTCTCCGACCACGGCACCGACGACGAGGACTCCGCCGACCCGCTCGGCGTGGCCGCGTACGGCCTGCTCATCGGTGCCGTCGTCCTCACGGTGATCGCCCGCCCCTGGGGCATGGACTGGTCGGTGCTCGGCGGCAGCGCGGAGATGAACGGCGCCCAGCTGCCGGCCTTCGTGCTGCTGGCCTGGATCGTGCTGGTCGCGACGGTGGCCGCCTACCTCACCGGAGTGGTGTCGATCCGTCGGCTCTCGCCCCAGGTGGCCGGCGTGGTCGCATGCCTGGAGGCGGTCATCGCGACGGTCCTGGCCTGGGTGCTGCTCGGTGAGCATCTCTCCGCGCCGCAGATCGCGGGCGGGGCGGTGGTGTTGTGCGGTGCCTTTATCGCGCAGTCGGCCAAGCCGAAGACGACGCAGTCCGTAGTGGTGGCGGGAGCCGGGACGGAGAGCGGGGATTTCGCGGTGGCGGGTGCTCCGGCGGGCACCGCAGCGCCGGTGGCCGCCGCGCCTCCGGCCGGCTCCGAGGACGACTTGTCCGCCGGATCACGCGCCACGTAGGGTGGCGATCATGCATTCGACCGTGCTGCCCCCGCCCGCCGCGTAAGGCGGGCGGCGGCCTCCGAGGAAACCCAGACCCGGGCAGGTGCCCGGGTTGTTCGTCGCTGCCTGCACACGGGACCACGCGACCATTCCACGGCGCCTCGCGCCGTACTGGATTTCCCGGAGCACACCTCCCATGCATGCCACTTCTGCCGCCACCCTGCCCGTGGGCCGGGGGCTGCTGTACGTCACCTTCGCCGCGACCGCCTGGGGTACCGCGGGTGCGGCCGCGGCCCTGCTCTACCGGGGCAGCGGACTGGGCCCGATCGCCCTCACCTTCTGGCGCACCTTCGGCGGACTGCTTCTGCTGCTCGCCATACGGGCGCTGCTGCGCCGCCGCCGATCCCTCGCCCCCGTCGCCCCCGCTGTGTACGAGCCGATCCGCCGGCGCGCCCTGCGCATCGCCGTGACCGGTATCGCCCTCGCCGTCTTCCAGGCCGCCTACTTCGCCGCCGTCGAGGCCACGGGCCTGGCTGTGGGCACCGTCGTCACCATGGGGGCGGGCCCCGTCCTCATCGCCATCGGGGCACGCGTGACGATGGGCGAACGGCTCGGTGCGGGCGGAGTGCCGGCCGTCGCCGGTGCGCTGACCGGGTTGCTGATCCTGGTCCTCGGCGGGACGGACGGCGCCGCGACCGTCCGTCCCGCCGGGGTCGGCTACGCCCTGCTGTCGGCGGCCGGCTGCGCCGCGATGACGCTGGCCACCAGGCGGCTGGGCAAGGGCGGCGGCAGCGATCCGTACGCCTCGACGCTCAGCGCGTTCGCGGTGGCCGCGCTGTGCCTGCTGCCGCTCGCGGTGGTGGAGGGGTTGTGGCCCCAGGTGCACGATCTGGGGCGCAGCCTGTGGCTGATGGGCTATATCGCGGCGGTGCCGACGGCGCTGGCCTATGGGCTGTACTTCGCGGGGCTGGCCGTCGTGCGGGCCGCGACCGCCTCCGTGATCTCGCTGATCGAGCCGGTGGCGGCCGCGGGCATCGCGGTGCTCTTCCTGGGTGAGCGGCTCACCCTGGCCACGGCCGTCGGAACCGGCGTGCTGCTGACGGCGGTCGCCGCGCTGGCGGTGGCGGAGGCCCGCGGGGCGATGGCGGCCGCCCGGTCCACGGCTCCGGTGGCGGGCTGAGGACGGGTGCCCGGCCGATTGCCGCGGCCGGGCACCTCCGCCCACCGGGGACGGGCGGAGTGCTCGGGTCCTTCAGGGCCTGGGCGTCCCCGCGGTGGCCGAGGCCGCTGCCAGGCGGCGCTGCTGGTGGCTGCGGGCCGCCGCGTCCCCGGGGCGGCCGCGCTCGGCGAGGCGCTCCGAGACACGGTGCTGGACGGCCTCGCTCCGCTTGCCGCCGTACTTGAACTTGGCGCGTACCTCCCGCACTTCGAGGCGCAGACCGCGGATGCCGGAGAGCAGCCGCCCGTACGGCTCCTCGCCCGCGGCGACCGGAGCCGAGCCGCCGTCCGGCTGGAAGTGGCCCATCTGGCGCTCCAGCAGCGCCGCCTTGGCCTCCGGGTCGTCCACGACATGGGCGGTGCAGGTCAGCTGGACCGCGGCGTAGAAGCTGGTGGGCACGCCGTGTTCGGGCGGCTGGTCCTCGGCCGCCTGCCAGGGGCCGGGGATGAAGGTGTAGTCGTCCACCACGCTCAACAGGACCGTCGGGCGGTCGGCCAGCGCGCGCCAGAGAGGGTTGGGGCGGGCCAGATGCGTGACGGCCTCGCGGCGCTCCGGGTCGTAGGCGAAGTGCAGCGGCTGCACCAGCGGCGGCTCGCCGGGCGGGCCGTTGGTGGCCAGCTGCCCGAAGTCGTGTGCCGCGAGCCAGTCTTGCCACTCGGCGTCGTCGCCGGGCGCGTCCCAGGGGTGGATCAGCACGGTGGCTCCTCAGCGGGCGGTGAGGTACGCGGGCTCGGGGATACCGGGCGCGAGGTCGTCGGACGGTATGGGGGCGCCGTACACCGGTGCCACGGGAAGGACGCCGCTCCAGTACGGCAGGGCGAGGTCCTCGGGCTCGTCGTTGGGGCCGCCCGTACGGATCTTGGCGGATGCCTCGCGCAGGTCGAGCCGGATCACGGAGGTGGCGGCCAGCTCCTTGGCGTTGCCGGGGCGGGAGTCCGCGGCGCGCCCGGGCAGCACATGGTCGACGAGCGCGTCGAGGGCGGCCGTCTTCTCCTCCGCGTCGGTCACCTGATACGCGGTGCCGTGGACCACGACGCAGCGGTAGTTGATGGAGTGGTGGAAGGCGGAGCGGGCCAGGACCAGGCCGTCGACATGGGTGACCGTGACGCAGACCGCGAGTCCGGGGTCGGGCGCCTCGCCGGCCATCCGCAGCGGGCGGGAGCCCGTCGAGCCGTGCAGGTAGAGGCGGTCGCCGATCCGGCCGTAGAGCGTCGGCAGCACGACCGGGGAGCCGTCGCGGACGAAGCCCAGATGGCAGACGTACCCGGCGTCGAGGATGCCGTGCACCGTCTCGTGGTCGTATGCGGCGCGCTCGCGGGCGCGGGTGGGCGTCGTGCGGCCGGTCGGTTCGTACGTCGCTGCTTCGGGCATTGCGAACTCCATTGCACTAGTGCATAATCAAGTTTGTGCTAGGAGAGTATCGGATCGAAGGGCGGCGCGCATCGGAGATTGCCGCCAGTGTCGAGCGAGCCGTCGGTGCGGGCGAGCTCCAGCCGGGTGAAGTCCTGCCCCCTCTCAGGGAGTTGGCCGTCTATTTGGAGGTCAATCCGAATACGGTCGCGGCCGCATATCGCACGCTCCGCGACCGGGGCGTGATCGAGACGGCGGGCCGCCGTGGCAGCCGGGTGCGCCCCCGCCCCGCGAGCACCTCACGCGAGGCGCTGCGGGTGGAGGTGCCGCCGGGCGTCCGCGACGCCTCCGACGGCAACCCCGACCCGGCCCTGCTGCCTCCGCTCGAACGCGCCCTGGCCGAGGCCGCGGCGCGCAGCGCGCGACGTCCGGCGCTCTATGGAACTCCGGCCGTCGACGAGGATCTGGCGGCCATGGCCCGCTCGGCCTTCGCCGAGGACGGTGTGGCGGACGGCCCGATCGCCGTCACCAGCGGCTCATTGGACGCCATCGAGCGGGTGCTGGCTGCCCATCTGCGGCCCGGTGACACCGTGGCGGTCGAGGATCCGGGGTGGGGAAGCCTGCTGGATCTCATCCCGGCGCTCGGGCTGCGCCCCGCGCCGGTCGGAGTGGACGACGACGGCCCGCTGACCGAGCGGCTGGCGGGCGCCCTCCAGGACGGCGCCAGAGCGGTCGTCATCACCGACCGGGCGCAGAACCCGACGGGTGCCGCCGTCAGCGCCGCGCGTGCCGGCGAGCTCCGCGCGCTCCTGGCCGACCACCCCGGAGTGCTGCTCATCGAGGACGACCACGGCCATGGCATCGTCGACCTCCCGCTCCATCCGCTCTCCGGCGTCACCGACCACTGGGCCCTGGTCCGCTCGACGGCCAAGTCCTACGGCCCCGATCTGCGCCTGGCGGTGCTCACCGGCGACGCCGTGACGGTGGACCGGGTGCGGGGCCGGCAGCGCCTGGGGCCCGGCTGGGTCAGCCATCTGCTGCAGGACGTGGTGCTGCATCTGTGGCGGACGTCCGCGATCGACCCGAAGGCGGTGGCCACGGCGTACGGCCGACGTCGGGACGCGCTGATACGGGCCCTGGCGGAGCGCGGAGTGTCCGCGCGGGGCCGCAGCGGGATGAACGTCTGGGTGCCCGTCCCGGACGAGACCGGCGCGGTGGCCCGGCTGCTGCACTCCGGCTGGGCGGTGGCCCCCGGCGCACGCTTCCGTCTGCACTCCCCGCCCGGCATCCGCATCACCGTCTCGGGCCTCGGTGACCACGACATCACCCCTGTGGCCGACGCGGTCGTCGCGGCCACAGGGGTGGGGGAGGCCCGGCGGTACGAGTGACCGGCGCCCGGCCGCTCGGCCCCTGGCCGGCGGCCGACGTCGCCTCGTCGACCGAGCCGGCCAGGGGCATGGTGCCGGGCGCCGGTCTCCCGGGGCGGGCCTCAGGGCCTCTGCGCCCCGGCGCCCATGGTCAGCCCCGGTCCGTGGCGGATGCGGTGGCCGTGGTGAGCGGGGTCGAGCGGCGGGTGGGGCGGGGCTTGCTCTGGGTGAGGGCGGCGCCGAAGAGGATGATCAGGGCGCCGATGGGGGTGTGCCAGCTCAGCTGCTCGCCCAGGAGGGCGACTCCGGCTGCGGTGGCGATCACGGGGACGAAGTAGGTGACCATCTGTGCCGTCGTGGGGCCGACCTCGGCGACCAGGCCGTACTGGAGGAGGAAGGCGAAGCCGGTGCCCAGGGCGCCGAGCGCGAAGACCGCGAGCAGCGCGGCGATCGGGTAGCCGGTCGGCGCGGAGGTGAACAGGGGGGTGACCACGGCCAGTTGGGCGGTGGCGAGCAGCAGCTGGGCGCTGGACATGGAGAGGTGGGAGTGCCCGGCGCCGGCCAGGGTGCGGCGGACGTAGATCCAGCCGATGGGGTAGCTGAGCGAGGCGCCGAGTGCCATCGCGGTGCCCGTCAGATCCGTGCCGGCGAAGCCCTGCCAGGCGCCGAGCACGGTCAGTACCCCCAGGAAGCCGATGCCCAGGCCCGCGACCCGGCGCCGGGTGGGGCGGTCCTCGGAGAGCGCGACGACCGACAGCGCCATGCCCCACAGGGGGGAGGTGGCGTTGCAGATGCCGGCGAGGGTGGAGGGGATGGTCAGCTCGGAGTAGGCGAAGAGCGAGAACGGCAGCGCGTTGAGGAAGAACGCGGCGACGGCGAGATGGCCCCAGGTGCGCGGGGAGCGCGGGAGCCGCTCACGCTTGATCGCGAGGATGGTCAGCAGCACCAGCGCGCCGAACGCCACCCGGCCCAGCGTCACCTGCAGCGGTGCGAAGCTCCGCGTCCCCACCTTGATGAACAGGAAGCTGAAACCCCAGATCAGAACAAGGACGGCGAAGCGGGACTGCCACCCGAAGGCGCGAAGGCGGTGCGCGGACCGGTCGGCGGAGCCGGCGGAGACCGGCGCGGCGGAGGCGGTCGGGGAGGAGACGCCGTCGGGCTGTGGGGTGGCGGGGTCGGCGTGGGGCGAGGGGGAGTTCGCGGTGCGGGCGGTGGCGGTGGGTGCGCCGGTGGCGGTGCTCATGGCGTCAACGATGGGGCGTACAAATTCGTAGCACAAGCGAAATTCCGTGGGGGGTATCGCTTAGCATTGCTTACATGTTGAATCTTGATCGCCTACGGACGCTGAGCGCGGTCGCCCGCCATGGGTCGGTGAGCGCGGCCGCCGAGGGGCTGCATGTGACGACCTCGGCCGTCTCGCAGCAGATCGCCAAGCTGGAGCGGGAGACCGGCCAGCAGCTGCTGGCGAAGAACGGGCGAGGCGTGCGGCTGACCGACGCAGGCCGGCTGCTGGCCGATCATGCCGTGCGCATCCTCTCCCAGGTCGAGCTGGCGCAGGCGGAGCTGGAGGCGCATCGCGGCCAGGCGGTGGGCGAGCTGCGGATGGGCGCGTTCCCCACCGCGGCCCGGGGACTCTTCCCGTCCGCGCTCGCCGCCCTCCGCGCCGAGCACCCCCAGCTCCGCGCGGGGCTGACGGAGCTGGAACCGGACCTGTCGGTGCGCCAAGTGGTCCGCGGCGATATCGATCTGGCCGTCGTACTGGACTGGTACAACCGGCCGTTGTCCCTGCCCGAAGGGCTGGCGAAGGCCCCGCTCCTGGACGATCCGGCCGATGTGGCGATGCCTTCGACGCATCCGCTGGCCGGGCGCACGTCGGTGGAGCTGGAGGACTTCGCGGACGATGAGTGGATCTCCTGGCCGCAGGGCGAGTTCTGCAGCGAATGGCTGACGTTCACCCTGCGCAGCAAGGGCGTGGAGCCGCGCATCGCGCACATGGCGGAGGAGCACGGCACCCAGCTCGCCCTGATCGCGGCCGGGCTGGGTGTCGCGGTGGCGCCGCGCCTCGGCCGCGGGCCGGTGCCGGACGGGGTGAGCGTGGTACCCGTGCGCCATACGATGCGCCGCCATGTGTACGCCATCTGGCGCGCGGACGCGGACCGCAGGCCCTCGATCCGGGCCGCGGTGGCAGCGCTGCGCACGGCGGGGAAGAGCCTGGAGAGCTGCTGACGCGAGGGTTGCGGCCGCCGCGCCGGCAGCCCCGGCTCACCTCCGGTCCGGCGCCGGTGGGACGATGGCGCGGATGACGCCCAGCTCCAGCAAGTCCTGCGGGCGGATGCGGAGTTGGTCGGCGGTCTCCCGCACCTGCCCTTCGTCGCGCTTGAGGATGGCGGCGGCCAGTTCCGGGGCGATCACGGAGAAGTAGCTGTCCGGTGTCGCCCAGAGCCGGTCCGGTGCGGCGAGCGCCAGTGCGCCGCCCGAACCGCCCTCGCCGATCAGCAGGGAGGTCACCGGTACCCGGGCGGTGGCGAGCGCCGCGAAGGCGTCGGCGATCGCCGCGCCGGCGCCGGCCCGCTCGGCTTCCGCGTCGTTCGCGGCGCCCGGAGTGTCCACCAGCGTGAGCACCGGGATGCCGAGCCGGTCGGCCAGCCGGACGAGGCGGGCGGCGGTTCGGAACCCGGCCGGGCGGGTGGCCGTGCCGCACTGCGCGGCGAAGGCGATCGTGCGGCCGTCACGATGACCGAAGCCGCAGCGTATGCCGGGGTCGACGCCACCGCAGCGGTCGCCGCTGATCTCCTCCCAGTCGTCGAAGTACGCACGCAGATAGGTCTCGGCGCGCGGCCGCCGGGCGTCGCGGGCACCCACCACCGCACCCCAGCCGGTCTCCGGCAGCCCCGGTGCGCCCAGCGCCCCTGGCGGGGGTGCCGGTTCGACGGCGCGGCCACCGGACTCCGCCGAGGGGCACAGCAGCCGCAGCCACCGCTGGAGCGTGCCGCGCAGCAGGTCGGGCGGGACGACGGCATCGATCTGGCCGGAGGCCAGCTGCCCCTCGGCGCAGTAGGCGCGGGGATCGGCGTCCGGGGGGCGTACCCGCGAGCCCGCGAAGCCGATCTGGGCCCCCGGGAGCGCGAGGATCACATCGGCGGCCGCCCCGAGCGTGGCCCAGCCGCCGCCGGTCGTCGGATCGCGGAGCACGGCGATCTGCGCGAGTCCCGCGGCGCGGGTGTCCGCCGACTGCCGCGACACCCGCTGGAGTTGGGACAGCGCGCGCATCCCCTCCTGCATCCGGCTGCCGCCCGTGGCGATCAGCGACACGACCGGCAGCCGCCGCTCCCGGGCCTCGGCGTAAGCGGCCTCCAGGCGGTCACCGGTGCGCTCGCCCAGGGAACCGCCCAGATACCGGAACTCGAAGGAGAGCACGACCGCTTCCGTGCCGCCGATCGTGGCCAGGGCCGTGACCACCGACTCGTCCTCGCCGGTCCGCTCGCGGGCGCGTGCCCGCGCGTCGTCGTAGCCGTGCCAGCCGAGCGGGCCGTCCGGTGCCACGGATGCCCGGGGCGGCGCCTCGTCCCCCGATCCGATCACGGTTCGGGACGGTCCCCGGGGGCCGTCCGGCGCGGCCAGCTCGGTGTACGCATCCGCGACCGCCGCGAGAGCCTGACGAGCCGTCAGTCGGCTGCAGGGAAGCGGGCTGTCAGGCACGGAGCTCTCGTTTCATGATCTTGCCCATGTCGTTGCGCGGCAGCGCGTCCAGGAAGTGGACGGTGCGGGGGCGCTTGTGCGGTGCCAGCTGGCGGGCGACATGGTCGGCCAGCTCCTCGCCGGACGGCGGCGGACCGGCGTCCGGGCCGCTCTCCGCCACGATCCAGGCGACGATCCGTTCGCCGAGGTCCTCGTCGGGCTCACCCGTGACGGCCGCCTCGGCGACCGAGGGATGGGCCAGGAGCGCGTTCTCGATCTCGCCCGCGCCGATCTTGTAGCCGCCGCTCTTGATCAGATCGGTGGCCTTGCGGCCGACGATGCGGTAGTTCCCGGAGGCGTCGCGAAGGGCCATGTCGCCCGTACGGAACCATCCGCCGTCGAAGGCGGCGGCGGTGGCATCGGGGCGGTTGAGGTACTCCACGAAGAGGTTCGGACCGCGGACCTGGATCTCGCCGACCGTCTCGTCGTCGCCGGCCTCGACGGCCCGGCCCGCGTCGTCGACCAGCCGGATGTACACACCCGGCAGCGGCACTCCGACCGTGCCCGTGGCATCCGGGCCGTCCGCCCGCACGCTGGTGTTCATGAGGGTCTCTGTCATGCCGTAGCGCTCGATCACCCGCCGGCCCGAGGCCGCCGCGATCCGCTCGTGATCGGTCAGCGGCAGCGCGGCCGAACCGGAGACCAGCAGCCGGGCGCGGGACAGCGCCTTGGCCAACTCGGGACGGCGGCCGGCCTCGGCGGCCAGGCGGTGGTACATCGTCGGCACGCCGAACAGCATCGTGCCGTCGGCCAGCAGCTCCCGGGCCACCGCGTCGGTGCTGAAGCGCCCGAGGTGGTGGACGCTGCCGCCGCGCCGCAGCGGCCCGAGGATGCCGAGGATCAGGCCGTGGACATGGAACAGCGGCAGGGCGTGCACGAGCACGTCGTCGGCGGTCCACTGCCAGGCGTCCTCCAGTGCGTCGAGGGTGTGCGCGATGGCGCGGCGGGGGAGGACCACGCCCTTGGGCGGCCCCGTCGTGCCGGAGGTGTAGACGATCAGGGCCGGTGCCTCGTCGCCCGGTTCGAGCGGAAGGGGGGCCGGTCCGCTCTCCTCGGGGGGCTCGGCGGCCTCGATGTCGATACGGGGCAGCGCGGCGAGCGCATCCGGGAGGGCGGCGCCCGGCTCGGCCAGGACGAGCGACGGCGCGCTGTCCGCCACGATGTGCGCCAGCTCGCTCTCGCCGATCTTCGGATTCACCGGGACGGCGGCCACTCCGGCGAGCAGCGCGGCCACCACGCCCACCGAGGTCTCCAGCGTCGGCGTGGCCCAGATCGCGATCCGGGACCCGCCGGCGAGCCGCTCGGCGAGGGCGCCTGCCACCGACGCCAACTGGCGATGGCTGAGGGCGCGGTCGCCGAAGCGCAGCGCGGGTGCGGGCGAACCGTCGCGCAGCGCGGGGAAGAGCACGTTCACCGGATCTCCTTCGTCCTCGTCGGCGCCCGGCACCGAGCGGCCGGGCCGTCCCGCCGCGGCACCTGCGCGGTGCGCGGCGGGCTGACCTACCCCACTCTCGCAGAGACCACCGACAACGCGATCACCGCGCGGTCCCACGCCGCCCGCGCGCCCTCACCCGGGGATCTTGCGGAAGTCCCAGGACGCTACGGACTCCGGGGCCAGCCGCAGCCAGGCGTGCCGGCCGTCATGCGGCATGCGGTCGGCCCCGAAGTACTTCTGCGCGAACAGCCGCTCCGGAACGTCCAGTTCGGCGCAGCTCTCACCGGTGCGCGGCGCCTCGCCCACGACCCGTGCACGCCCCGCCAGCTCGGCGCCGCGCAGTTCGCCGTACTCCTGCCCGTCGTCGACGACCACCGCGAGCCGCGGGTCCTGGCGCAGCTGGGCCCACCGCCTGCTGCGGGTGATCGAATACAGCCACAGCGCCGACCCGTCCCAGACGAACCACAACGCCCCCACATGCGGCGCCCCGTCGCGGCCGACCGTCGCGACCCGGCAGGTGCGCTGCGCGGTGAGGAACGCGTCCAGTTCGCCCTGCGTCATCATGATCCGGCGCCCGCGCCGCTGTGTGTCGGTCATCCGTCTTCGCCTCCGCTGCGTACCGCTTGCCTGTCCGATCCCGACGACTTGCCGCACCCCCGAACTGCGCCGATCGCGCGACGGTTTGACGATGCGTCAGAAATCATGGGCGCTCTTCCTGGTGGGCGCAATGCCCGGTACTCTCGCCCGCCTCGGACCGGCCCACCGGCAGACCGGGCCCGCCAGGGGACCGGCAGAGGGGAACGCGATGCCACCGGACACCGCACGGCTCAGCGGGCAACCGGACCCGGCCTCGACGGTGCTGCTCACCGTCGAGTGCCAGCGCGGTGTGGTCGGCCCGGACAGCGCACTGCCCGAACTCGCCGACGCGGTCCGCACCTCGGGCGCGCTCGCCAACATCGCCCGCCTGGTGGCGGCCGCGCACCACGCCGGCATCCAGGTGCTGCACGCGGTGGCCGAACGCCGCCCCGACGGCCGCGGCGCCAACCGCAACGCCCGCCTCTTCAAGGCGGCCGAGCGGCTGCCCGTCCAGCAGATCATCGGGTCCACGGCGGTACGCATAGCCGACCCGATACCGGTCTCGGAGGCCGACCTGGTGGTGCGCAGACTGCACGGCCTCTCGCCGATCGCCGGCACCGACGTCGACGCCCTGCTGCGCAACCTCGGGTGCCGGACGCTCGTCGTCACCGGGGTGTCGGCGAACGTCGCGATCCCCAATGCGGTGTTCGACGCGGTCAACCTCGGCTACTCGGCCGTGGTGCCGGAGGATGCCATCGCCGGGGTGCCGGCGGACTACACCCCCGCGATGGTCCGCAACACCCTCGCCCTGGTCGCCACCGTCACCACCACCCAGGAGCTCCTGGCCGGCTGGCAGCGGCCGCGCCGGGCCCGCTGACGGGAAGGGGCGGAGGAGTCCCCGCTGCGGTCCCTTCTGGACGAGTCCAAGGGGTGCCCACCGGCCGATGGACCACGTCGTCAGGAGTGATGATCAGCGGCCACTCCGCCCCTCGACACCCGTCACGAACTCCACCGCGGGGTCCCCGTTCGGTGCCCAGATGCGCTTGTACCGCCGCACTTCGGCGGCGTCGATGCTCGGCGGGCAGCGGGCCGCTGTCCCGACAGCGGGTTGCGTGATGGGTCTGTGGGGATCCTATGGAGATTCGGCCATGCGGCGTCTCGTCACAACGCGCCGACGTGCCGGGTGAGCGGGCGAGGGGGCGTGGCCTGATGTGGAGAGCGGGGGAGGGGCGGCCGTGCTCCGGCTGTTCGGCCCGGCTCTTCTGCCGTCCGGTGCCGGCCACCGTCCCTGTCGGCCCCCTATCGATGCCCCGGTGTACCCGTCTACTGACGTCCGGGTAGTGGCGGGAATTCCTGGACCATTGGCCGGACCCCTTGTGTCGTTTATGGACATCGCATAAGCGGTCTCACGGACTGCTTGACCGCGGCTCGATCCTGCGGGAATGCAAATCCCTTGAAAGTAGAAAACATCCGGGTCTGTGCAGCGTCCGGATTCCCCCTTCCGGAGGGATATAGCCGACCGTAGGTTGCTTTCCGAGGCGCACGCCTCGGAGCAGTGCAACCACATTGCACAGTCAACTTCTTGTGTGACGCGCAGACGTCACAAAGCCAGGAGGAGATCGTGGCAACTCGCAAGGCCATCGCTGCCGTTCTGTCCGTAACGGCCCTGCTGGGCACGGGGCTGCTGACCAGCGGCACCGCCCAGGCGGCGTCCCCCGCGACATTCCGTCCGGACGTGCGGTACACGTTCCAGAACGTCGGGAGCGACCGGAACCTCGACGCGTTCGGAAACGACACCGTCAGGGCCTGGTCGGCGGACGCCTCCGGAACTCAGGACTTCTATCTGCGAACCGGGAGATTCCAGGGCTACCAACTGGAGAGCGCGATTCACGCCGGTCGGTGTGTGACGGCCAAGGGCATCGGCCGGCCGGTGACGCTGGAGAACTGCAACACCGCCGTACAGGCCCAGTACTGGGACTACGCCAACAGGGACGAGGGTTCCACATTCATCAGCCGTAAGTTCGCCCGGGGCTGCATTGCCGATGAAGGTGAACGCAACAGCGTGGCGCTCGCGCCGTGCACCGGGGCCGACGCCCAGCGGTGGATTCCGCTGATCGGTTAGGCGGCAGGGCCACAGCGGCAAGCGGGCACCAGCCGGGTCCGCCGGCGGTGAACGCGCGGATCGGCAGCGGCAGTGGGGAGGGGCGGGTCCCGGGTCGGATGCGGCTCAGGGCCCGCTTCCGCGTCCGGCTCCGGGCCGGGTGCGCGGAGCCGGCGGAAGGCAGGGCCGGTGGAGAGTAATTCAGTCGACAGGGCCCCAGCACGCCCGGCAAGGTGGCGGGTCGTGACGAGCAGTGAGCTGTGGACATCTGCGACCGCCGACCGCTACGACGCCGAAGAGACCGAGATGTCCTCGGCCCCCGTTCTCGAACCGACCCTCGCCTTCCTCGCCGAACTCGCCGGAGACGGCCCGGCGCTGGAGTTCGCCATCGGCACCGGACGGGTGGGCATCCCGCTCCGGGAACGCGGTGTGCCGGTAGTGGGCATCGAACTGTCCGAGCACATGGCAGCGGTCCTGCGCCGCAAGATCGACGAGGTTGCGCTCCCGGTCGCCATCGGGGACATGGCCACGACCACCGTGGCCGGCGAGTTCACCCTGGTCTACCTCGTCTACAACACCATCACGAACCTGCTCACACAGGACGAGCAGGTCGAGTGCTTCCGAAACGCCGCACGCCACCTGGCGCCCGGCGGCCGGTTCGTCATCGAGCTGGGCGTGCCGCCGCTGCGGTTCCTGCCGCCCGGGCAGGTCGCGGTGCCCTTCGACGTCTCCGAACGGCATCTCGGCTTCGACACCTTCGACCTGGTCGAGCAGATTCTCGTCTCGCACCACCTCACGCGCGACGGCGACGACGGCCGCTACCGCCGAGGCGCCTCCCGGCACCGGTACGCATGGCCCGCTGAGCTCGACCTGATGGCACGGATCGCCGGACTCGAACTGGAGCGACGCGTCGCGGACTGGCACGGGGCGCCGTTCACCCAGGACTCCGCGAAGCACATCTCCGTGTGGCGCAAGCCGGTCTGAGGCGGCTCCCCCGTCGCGCGGCGACCACCCGGATCTCAGCGCCTCGCCGCGTCAACCGAGGGTGACCGAACCGCCCTTGACGTTCACCTTGGCAGGAGCCAGCGGCTTGGTGGCGGGACCGTCCTTCACGCTGCCATCGGTGATGTCGAACTTGCTGCCGTGGCACATGCAGTTGATGGTGCCGCCGGCGACCTCGCCGACGATGCAGCCCGCGTGGGTGCAGACCGCGGAGAATGCCTTGATCTCGCCGTCCTGCGGCCGGGTGACGACGACCTTCTCGGCCTTGAAGATCTTGCCGCCGCCCTTGGGGATCTCCGAGGTCTTGGCGAGCGCACCGCCCGCGCCCGCCGTACCGCTGCCGCCGGAACCCGGGTCCGCAGGGTCGCCGCCTCCGGCGCCCGGGTCCGCCGCGCTGCCGCCGGCGCCCGCCATCCCGCTGCCGCTGCCGCAGGCCGCGAGCGCCGCCGTCAGCCCGGCCGCGCTGACCGCCGCGACCACGTTCCGCCGGGTCGCGCCGCGCCCCGTCGCCGCCTCGGTGGCCGGCGCCGCGCCCGCCTCCTCCGCCGTCATCGCTTCGGTCCGGATCCGTCGTGATGCCGCCTGTCCAGCCATGGTGTGCCTCCGGTTCCTGGTGGGGCCTTCGGTGTGCGAGGTGCTCCAAGGACGTTGCACACAGACATACGGAGGGGCGGCCGCGGGCGTTCAACGCCGTACGCGATCCGTGTCTAGGCGGGCTCTTCCGGGCGCCCGCGCAACGCGTCGAGCAGGAAGTCCCGCTGGAAGTGGAGCAGCTGCTCGTTGACCGCGTCGTCGGACGGGGCATGGGTGGCGCCGGGCAGCGGCAGCACGCTGTGCGGCTTGCCCGCCGCGAGCAGTTCCGCCGAGAAGCGCAGGGTGTGCGCGGCCGCCACATTGTCGTCCGCGAGCCCGTGGACGAGCAGCAGCGGACGGCTCAGCAGGTGCCCATGGCCGGCCAGAGAAGAGCGCGCGTAGTTCTCCGGCCGCTCCTGTGGGTGGCCGAGGTACCGCTCCTTCCAGTGGGTGTCGTACAGCCGCTGATCGGTGGGCGGGGCGCCGGCGACCGCGGCATGGAAGACGTCCGGGCGATGCAGCACCGCGGCCGCCGCCAGGAACCCGCCGAAGGACCAGCCGCGGATCGCCACCCGCGTCAGATCCAGGTCGGCGAACCGCGCCCCGGCCGCCTGAAGGGCGTCCACCTGGTCCTCCAGCGCCGGCGTGAGCTGGTCGCCGTGCACGGCCTTCTCCCAGGCCGGACCCCTACCGGGCGTCCCGCGGCCGTCCACCACCAGCACCGCGAAGCCCTGTTCGGCGAACCACTGCGACACACAGGTGAACCACCCGCGGGCCCGCCCCACCAGCTGCATACCGGGACCGCCGTACGGATCGAGCAGCACCGGCAGCCGGCCGGTGCCCTCCTGGTGCCAGGACGGCAGGAACAGCGCACCGTGCAACTGCCGTTCGCCCAGCGTGAGAGGGACCGGCCGCGGGGTGAGGGCCGGCTCCTCGGCGAGCGAGGCGATCACCCCGTCCGGCGCGCCGTCGCCCGCACCGGCACCCGCCACCGGGTCCGTGTCCCGGACCACCCGCACCTCGTTGCCCTGCGGCGTCACACCCTCCAGGACGACCGTGCCGCCCCGCGCCACGCCCGAGTACCTGCCGGGCTCCCGACTCAGCCGCCGGATGCCGCGGCCCGGACCGTAGCGCCATACATGGGTCTCCAACGGGTCCTCGCTCGCGGTGAACAGCACCTGCTCGCCCTCGACCCCCAGGACCGCGCGCAACTGCAGCCCGTCCGGGGTGACCCGCCGACCGCCGACGGTCAGGAAGCGGGTGTCGCCGTCGTCCTCGGGGAGCACCGGCGCGCCGGAGGCGGTACGGGCGGGAGTGCCGGGCACCAGCTCCACCCATGCGGCATCGGTCCGCTCGTGCCGCACCTCGGTGGCCCCGGTCGCCGGGTCGACCGCGAGCGTCCGCAGGGTGCGCTGGTCGCGGCTCTGGACGGCGACGAACGGGCCGTGCGCGTCCCAGCCCGCGTCGACGAGGTACTCGTACGCCCCGCGGTCCCACACCACGTCCACCCGCTCGCCCTCCAGGGAGAGCAGCTGCACGGTGACCTCCGCATTGGGGGTGCCCGCCGCGGGGTAGGCGATCGCCCGCGGCGGCGTCGCCGGATCGGCGGGATCGCCGAGGTAGCGCCGTGCCACGGGGCCGGTGTCGACCCTGGCCACCAGGAGGCGGGCGCTGTCCGGCGACCACCAGTAGCCGCGCAACCGCTGCATGGACTCGGCCGCGACGTATTCGGCCAGCCCGTAGGAGATGTCCGGCCCCTCCGCGCGGGCCAGTTGGCGGTCGCCACCGGCCAGGTCGACGACGTGCAGGCAGCGGCTGCTCACATACGCGATGTGCCGGCCGTCGGGGGAGGGCCGGGGGTCGACCACCGGGCCGGCCGCGGCGACCGGGAACGGTGCCCCACCGTCCGTACGCACCGCCCACAGGGCGCCGGACAGCGTGAACGCCACCAGACGGACGGCGTCGTCGGCCGCGTAGGACACCACCCCCACCGAGTGCTCCCTGGCCCGCTCCCGGCGCAGCCGCTCCTCTTCGGGTACCACACCGGCCGCGGCTCCTATCAGGAGGCCCGGATCGGCCAGCAGCCGTTCCGCTCCGTCCTCGTACTGCCACAGCCGCCCCACCGGGTCGGTGCCCGAGCCCGTACGGACGAACAGGACGCGGCGGCCGTCGGGGGAGACGGTGAAGTGCCGGGGCACTCCCAGGGAGAAACGGCGCGTGCGGGCGAATTGGGCGGGGAATTCAGCGGAGTTGGCGTACTTCTGCGACTTCCCGGACTTCGAGGAGCCGGCGGCGTTCACAGTGGGAGTGGGCGCGGAGTTCACGGTGCTGTTGTCCAAGGTGCTGTCCTCCAAGGGAGTGTGATCCGGTTGTGCGGTGGTACCGGTAGTGCGCTCCGACAGGCGCTCGCATCCGCGCTCGCCCGAGACAACGTAGGCACGGCGAAGATCCCTGGAAAAGGGGACCCGGATCCGCGCAGCACGGCGGGCCGGTACCGGACCGGGGCGGAAAAGGAGAAACGACCGGCGGAAAGCCGCCGGGGCCTGCGGGGATGTCGACCGGAGTCATCGCGACCCGCTAAGTCACGTCACGCTCTCGCGTGCGGGTGGATCGCCCCGGGGATCGTCGCGATCGCTCCGGGGTCTTCGAGGTCGACGACCTCGGTACATATATCACGTATCACGCGTACGGCGAGAGGCGTGCCGCGAACTGGGAACCTCGACCGGTACTCGCCCTCGACCGGATTCCCGTCTCGACCGGATTCCCGCCCTCTGGACCACAGCGATGCAGCCCGCTGCGGCCCGGGCCGGCCGTCGTGTCAGGTACGGGTGCCGACGCCGGCGTCCTTCTTCTCCACGACGCCGGCGTCCGCCTTCTCCGCGGTGCCGACCTGCCGATCCCCCCGTCGCCAGGTCCGTGCTTCGGTCTGCTCCTTATGGGAGCCGCGGCGCATCTCCTGCATTCCCTTTTCGATCCCGTTGCGCAGCCAGTTGCCCACGGGTCGTTCCACCATTCGATTGACGGCATACGAGAGCAGCAGCATGAGGGCGACGATCGCCGTGAGCAGAACCGGAGCGGGCATCCGATCCCGCATCAGGTCGATCAGTGTGAAACCGATGTACATATGCAGCAGGTAGAGCGGGTACGTCAGGGATCCGGCCGTGCTCAGCCAGCGCCAGCGCACCCTGTCGAACATGCCGAGAGCGATGGCCGCCATGAGAGCGAAGGCGACGAGGACACCCAGGCGCGCCGGCCAGGTGTCCGTTACCGCGGCCTTGTCGCCCAGGTTCATCACCATGCGCCCCCGCACGTAATGCTGGGCCAGCAGGAATTCCACCGCGACAATCGCCCACAACAGCAGAGTCGGCCGGAAGCGATGCATCAGGTAGAAGGCGATCCCCGCAATGAAGTAGGGGGAGTACGGGGCGACCGCCCACACGGACAAGAAGTTGTTCTCGGCCTTGAACGCGATGACGCCGGCGACGGTCCACAGACCGCAGAACAGGACGCACCTGCGGTAGGTGACGCCCTTGTACACGACAAGCGCGAAGAGAAGATAGAACTTCAGCTCGACGAAGAGCGACCAGTAGACATCGTCCACGTCGGACACTCCCACACCCTGCTGCAGCATGGTGAGGTTGGTCAGCACGGTCTCCAGGCTGTCCGCACTGCGCACCCGCGGCCACAGCGTCAGGACTGTCGCCGTCATGAGAACGGCGACCCAGTACGCGGGATAGAGCCGGGCGGCCCGCGACTTGACGAAATCCCCGAGGGGGCGTCCCCATGCGCTCATGCAGATGACGAATCCGCTGATCAGGAAGAAGACCTCAACGCCCAGCCAGCCGAACTGCGAAAGGTGGTAGAGCTCCGGCGAGAAGGCTTTGGGGTCTTGGCCCCAGCCGTCGCGAAGCGTTATGTAGTGGTAGCACAGGACCATCAGCGACGCCACGAAGCGCAATCCGTCGAGCACATAGAGTCTGGGCTGCCCCGGTGCCTTTTCCAGGAGTGCCGGAGAGTCGGGTGGCGCGACGAAGCGCATACTGCGATTCCTTGTTCCTTGTCAAAGCGTCTTCAGCAGGAGGGGACGCGTGCCGATGTCGTGATAGCGGGTCACGGCATGGCCGACGAGACGGGAACTCGCGCACGAGTCCCACTTCATCCCCTGTGGCGGTCGGCTCGGTATTCGCTAATGTGTCGCTCTGTCACAGGCGTTGACGGCTTGGCGAATCGTCACACCCAACCGGCTGAGTTGCACGACGCAGGCCGGCTTCGCCAACCAGCCGTTCCCATGCTGACAGGCATGGTGAATTCTTGACCCTACGGCATATCCCTGCGACCTGAGGTAGGCGGCACAGGGTTTGGCCGCGGCTTCCGCCGGGCTGGCTACGAGTATCGGCATCGCGGCTGCGAGTGTGGTGAGGACTGCGGCGACGCTCACACGTCGAAACGCTCGTTGCATCGGGCTACCTTTGGTGGGGGGATTACGCGGGGTCAGGTGGCACAGAACGTGGGGGAGTTCCCTCGCCGTGGGGGCGGCCGGGGAGTGCCGACAGGTGTACCCGCTGTGGTGCGCTGGGGGCCGTAGCTGCGGTTCGTCAGGTCAGGTGATTCATGGTTTCGGTTGCCGCGTGGGAAGACGGGAAGCCTGGACGTCGGGTTCAGTCCGGGAGAGGTTTTTCGCCGCCGATCCGCGCGCCGCGTTCCTCGGATTGCCGGATGAGCCGCGCCCGTAATCGTCAACTGAAGCCCCTCACTGGCGACTAGGGCTGAGCCGGGAGCCGGGAGCCGGGAGCCGGGAGCCGGGAGCCGGGAGCGGGGAGCCGGGAGCGGGGAGCCGGTGCCCCGGGGAGCGGGCCCGTGGGGCCCTGCCCTACCTACTCCTGCGGTTGCCGCTCGGCCGTCAGGCGGAGGGTGGCGACCGCGCCGCCACCGGGGGCGTTGGAGAAGCAGAGGGTGGCGCCGAGGACCCGGGCCTGGCCGACGGCGATGGTCAGGCCCAGGCCGTGGCCGGACTTCCGGCTGCCGCCCGACTGGGTCTTGAACCGCTGGGGGCCGTGGTCGAGGAGGTCCTCCGGGTAGCCCTCGCCGTGGTCCCGCACGGTGATGACCGGGCCGTCGACGGTCAGCACCACCGGCGGGCGGCCGTGCTTGTGGGCGTTGGCGATCAGATTGCCCAGGACACGTTCGAGCCGCCGCTGGTCGGTCTCCACACGGGCGTCCCGGATGACATCGACGTCCGCCGCCAGCCTCGTGGCCCGCACCGCGCGCTCGACCAGCGGACCCAGCTGGTGGATGTCGAGGTCGGCGCGTTCGACCTGGGCGTCGAGCCGGGAGATCTCCAGCAGGTCCTCGGTCAGCCGGCGCATGGTCTGGATGCGCTCCTGCACCATCTCCGTCGGACGGCCGGGCGGGAGCAGCTCGGCGGCCGCATGCAGTCCCGTGAGCGGGGTGCGCAGCTCGTGGGACACATCGGCGGTGAAGCGCTGTTCGCTGTGCAGCTTGTTCTGGAGGGTGGCAGCCATCGCGTCGAGCGCGGCCGCCACCGCGGCGGCCTCGTCCTGGGCGAGGTCGGGCCGCAGGGCGCGGGGGTCGCCCACCCGGGCGTCGAGGTCGCCGGTGCTGATCCGGCGGGCGACCCGTGCGGTGCGGTGCAGCCGGCGGGTGATGCGGGAGACGCCGAACAGCCCGACGAGCAGGGTGACGCCGATCGCGGCGGCGGAGGACCCGATGATGGCGCGGTCCAGTCCGCGGATGGCGGCGGCCCGGTCGCCGTAGTCCAGGCGTACGGCCAGCGCCCGGCCGCCGTCGACGGGGGCGACGGCCCACATCGTCGGCCGCCCCTGGTGGTCCGCCAGCTGGGTGCCGCGCTCCTTGTGGTGCACGGCCATCTCGCGGAGGGCGTGGGGAAGGTCCGGCGGATCCACCGCGGCATTGCGGCCGAGGGGTTCCCCGGCGACATAGGTGGCCACCGCACCGTCCAGTTCGTCCAGGGCGGCGCTGCGGGCCTGTCTCTCGGTCTGCTGGCCGACCAGGACGTGCACCAGGATGCCGAGCAGCGCGGCGAGGGTGCAGCACATGACGGTGATGAAGAGGGCGAACTTCCAGTAGAGCGTCGCCGTCCAGGAGGGCAGCCCCAGTGCGGCCCGCCGCCGGGCGGTCTTCACGGCGTACGCCTCGGCCGGGGGGAGGAGACCGCCCGGTCGAACTCCATCGTCCGGATCTCCATGGTCTGCTGCTTGTCGTCCCAGGAGTGGACGGTGCGCATCTCGTATCCGGGCGAGGTGGTCGGCTCCCGCATGATCACGTCGCCGTCCGACACCTCCACCGACAGCGGTGAGCCGGCGGTGTCCAGGATCCGGTTCACCACCCCGCCCCGGATCATGTACGCCCATATGGCGACCGAGTGGTCGCTCTGCTCGATGCCGACGATCAGTTCGTCCTTCCCGTCGTGCGTCAGGTCCTGGTACTCGGGGGCCCGCACGGGACAGCGCTTCGGCTCGGTGGTGCACCGGTCGATCCTGCGCTCGGTGGCCTTGTCGAAGGCCGGCGTCTGCTGGCGGGCGTCCTCGGCGTTCTGCGCCTTGACGACATCGAGCGTGTTCAGCGTACGGATGTTGCCAGAGGGGACGTGGGGCAGCCCGGGGAGGGGCGACGGTCCGTCCTGGCCGCTCTTGTCGGGCGGCGGCGCGGGCGCGGGCGGCCGGTCGGGCCACAGCTGCGCGGGAGCCGAGGCGATCGCGGTGTGCCCCGCGCTCTTCGGCTGCCCGGTCCCCGCACACCCCGCCACCAGCAGCGTCGCCGCGCCCACCGCCGAAAGAGCGAACCAGGCGGGCCGTACCCGTTGGGGGAACGGCAGGGGGCGGAGCAGGGGCACGGGACTTCCAGACAGCGCGGGGCGGCAGTGCACGGGGACGATGATGTTCCCTGCCCCGCATCACGGCAATCCGGCGGTTGCGTAACGGTCGCCCGTAGATGGGTACACAGTGCCGTTTCTGATTCGGTCACCCGTTCGGGTTGCACGCCTCCGGAGGCGCGCGCCGTGGTCACTCGCAGTGACGGTCGGACGCTCGCAGTGCTACCTCGCCGCAATGCCGCGGGCGGTCCGTCCTGGTTCACCCGGCGCCTTGTGTGACATGGGTGGCCGCCGTGGCGAGGGTCTTCCGCCACGGCGGCTGCGACCGGGGTGGCGCCGCCGAGCTGCCGGGCTGCCGGGCTGTGGTCAGTTCACCTTGAAGGCGGTGAGCACCGCCCGGTGATCGGTGGGCCAGGCGTTATCGGTGTGCTTCGGACAGGGCTTCGGATTTCCCTCCACAACCGTCGACGATTCGCTCACCGACAGTGGCTCATCGCCCTCAGCGTTTCGGGCTTCGCGGCGGCGGACGCCTTCGCCGCGGTGCCGGACTCCTGTGCCGCGCCCGCGCTCGCGGTTGTCGCGGAGGCTGTGGCGCTCACCGCGATCACAGCCGCGGTACCGGCCAGGAGCGGGTACTGGTTCCTGCGAAGCGCCGCAGACGCGCTCTGCTCCGGGCCGTCGGGAGAAAACGGCGATCATCTGACAAAACCCCGCCCTCCGGACGACAATGAACACGTGGACCCAGCCAGCAGCATTGCCGCAGCGCTCGCCGGACGGATCGCGGGAGAGGCCGTGCAGCCTCTACTGGGCCGGGCCCGGCGCGAGTTGGTCAAGCGTGGTGTCAAGAAGCCACGGGACGCCGCGAGCGTACTGGCCCATCTCGGAGGCCCGCACCAGGGAGATCTCAGCACGCTGGGCCTGCTCGACGAGCTGCCTGCCGGTGTGACGAACGCGCAGATCAGAGGCATCGTGGAACAGCCGACGTTCACCGCGCTGGCGCGTCAGCTGATCGCCATTCACCTCTGCGCGGACGATCCATGGCCGATCGGTGAGAGCCGCGAGGAGGACGTACCGGACCGTCATGACGCGGTGTGGCGGGTGCAACGGGAACGTATTGAAGAGGGGCTCGGCATCCTGCTGTCCGAGTCGCTTCCGGGTACCGATGCTCATGTGCTCACCCCGTATCTCCGGGCGCTCTTCGCCGCCCTGGACCGTGGCTGCAGGAACGTTGCCGCCTCCATGAAGCTCACCCTGTCCGAGTCGGACGGAGGCTTCTCCTGGGCAGGGCACACGCTGGAGCTTGCCGCTATCAGCAGCGTGGAACGCCACTTGGCGGCCCTGCGGAACGAGCGGCGTGCCTCGGCGGGGGAACGTGAACGCTGGCAGCAGGAGTATCTTGACGCCTTTCTGTATCGCAACGAGAAAATAGAGCTGCCCGACCTGGAGTTGCGGACGCTCATCCCCTATCGCGAGATTTTCGTCGAGCCGAACGCCGCGATGCTGCAGATGGAAGTGGAGGGCGGCTCGGACTCCACAGGGGGCAGGGACCAGGTTTCGCGCCAGAACTTCGCCGGGATGCTCGACGCCCTCGACCGTACGGTCATTCTCGGTGACCCCGGTGCCGGGAAGTCGACCGTCAGCCAGGTGCTGGCCTGCCAATGGTGTGAACACGGCAAGGGAGTGGCCTTTCTGCTGAAGGTGCGCCAGATCCGTTTCAGCCGGGGCGGGTTCAATCTGGTCGAGGAGATCGAGCGCGCGCTGCGCGACATCTACCAGAAGCCGGCCCCTCCCGGCATGGTCGAAGAACTCCTGCTCAACGGCTCGGCCCTGGTCATCTTCGACGGACTGGACGAAGTGCCGACGACCGTTCGGGGCCGTGAGGTGAGCGACGTCATCGAGGCGGCCGGCGTGGCATACCCGCTGTCCCGCTTCGTGGTGACCTCTCGCCGGTTGGGGTACTCCTCCGTCCGGCTCGACCAGGAACTCTTCTGCGACTACGCGCTACGGCCCTTCAGTGACGGTCAGGTCAAGGAGTACGCCGGAAAGTGGTTCGTCCGTCGCGCCGGCGGCCGCGACGCAATGGTGGACCAACTGGTCGAGAACTTCATGGAGCACAGCAGCACCATTCGCGACCTGCGTCAGAACCCGTTGATGCTCGCGGTGATCTGTCTGCTGCACGCCGGATACAACGAAATCCCGCGCAGTCGCCCCAAGATCTACAAAAAATGCGTTGAACTGCTCTTGCGGACTTGGGATTCGCACCGGGGAATCGGCGACCCGGTTTGGGACATCGAGGCATTCGAAGTGGTGCTCGCGGAAATCGCCTATCACACCCTCCTGACCCCCGAGTACCAGTACGGGATGACGAAGGGCCAGGTACGCGACGTCGCGGTCAAGAACCTCCTGGAGGAGGCCGTGCCGGACCGCGTCACCGCGGCGCAACTCGCACGACGCATGATCGACCTGTGTCGCGGCCGCGCCTGGATGTTCACCGACGTGGTCGGAGGGATTCCCGGCGAGGAGCGGTACTCGTTCACGCACCAGAGTTTCCAGGAGTACTTCGCGGCTCAGTACCTGGTACGGCACGCCGACTCACCCGAGAAGGTCGGGGACGAAATCGCCCGCAACATCGCCTCGGGCCGGCTTGAGATCTTCTCGCAGATCTGCCTTTCGCTGGCCGGCGGGAAGTTTCCCCACGGTGCCTCGCTGGTCTACCAGCACTGCTTGGCGGCCAACTCCGGCCACGCGGCCGTCGAGGACGCAGCGCTCGTCGAGTTCCTGGCGAAGAGTGCGGACATCGTCATGCTCAACGGAAGCGCACTTCAGCTGATCACTGACCGGGTGGTCCAGGGCTTCACGCAGGGCGCCCACGCCCAGTTCGCGAAGCACCTCCTGCGTGCCGACTTCCGGCATGCTGACTCCATGCAAGGCATGGTCGCCGACGCCTTCGCACGCCTCCGGGACGATCGACCGCACGAATTCACGCGGATCGTCCATGCACATCTGTGGGCATGGGAGAACTGTCTGCAGGAGGGCGTGATCGGCCTCGGGGGCGAAGGCCGTTTCGTCGGTCAACTGTGCCGGCTCTTCGACGGAGGGCTGTACCAACTGCGCGGCGGCGGCGACCCTTGCACCGCTATGTGGATCATGCGCCGGCTTGCCGCCCCGGCCACCGACCGCCCGACACTCGATCGGTGTGCACGCATTCTTGAGCAGCTCGCTGCGCTCGCCCCGGACGACATCGTGCCGGAGCAGGCTCCCGCCCCTCCCTACGCCCTTTTCAAAGGAAGCGAGCGGAGTACTCGTATCGTCTCCACAGCTTTGAGGAGGTCGCTGCGCCATGCGCCCGAAGCGAGGGCCGGTCTGGCATACCTCACCGCGGCATTCTGCGAACTGATGGCGGAGAACCAGCCAGGTGTGATCGCGGAATCCCACCCGCTGCTGAGCGACTTCATGAGGGCGCGGACCACGCGACAGCCCAAGCGCCTGCCGCAGGGCGTCGGACAGCTGCCGAAGAGGGATCAGGAACGGATCAGGAGCTGGGCTGCGGGCGAGATCAACTTCTTCGAATGGATCGACGACAGCGTCGCTGTGTCGTGATCCGTGAGGGAGCGAGCGAGTAGGAGAAACTCCCCGGCTCCCCGGCTCCTCACCCCACTTCGATGTCCCGGCGTCCACCGTCCATGACGGACAGCTGCCGCACGAGACGGCGCAACGCCGCAGCGGACGCGCTCGGCTCCGTGCTGACGAAGGCCGGGGAGGCTGCCCGTCAGCCTTCGTCGACGCTGGACAGCGCTTCGGCGATCAGGCGGGTGGCGAAGTCACGGTCGTCGGTGAGTCGGTTGATGTGCTCCGCGAGCAGGAAGGCGGTGGCTTCCAAAGGGTTCATCTCGTCCTTGGTCCAGTATCCGTACTGCTTGCGCCACAGGCTGGGACTCAGGCCCGTACCGGCCGCGACGAGCAGCCCGGCCATGGTGGGGATGGCCTCGGGACGGACGCTCCTGGGCATCATGCGCATCGTCGCCACGAGGTTGGGTACCACGCACTCGATGACGTCCTTGTCGTGATCCTCGTAGGCCATGCGCAGCCACTGCATGAACATGTAGATCAGCGTGCATGCGCCATCCAGCAAGTCGTCGACCGCGCTGGGACCCAAGGACGTGGCGAACTGGTCGGTCAGCGCTTGCTGTTCGGCGTCGGTCTGGGGCTTGTCGTCGTAGATTGCCTTGAGCCGAGAGTCGATCATCATGAGCGCTGCACCCACATCGCCGGCGGGAGCATGCTGGGGGTCGCAGGGCGATGACACAGGACTGCTCCTCAACTGCCGAGGTAACGCTTCGTGTCTGCACAGTAGCCCGCCGACGATGCGCGGGTCTGACGAATCCCGATGAAGGGGGCCGGGGGCCTGTACTGGGATCAGCCCTGGAAGGCCGACGACCTGTTTCACGGCCGGGTCATGTCGGCCGTGTCGATGCCCGGCTCCACGGCAGCATGCGGCCGACGGCATGCCGCCGGCCCCGATGCATCACCGCTCGTCGCGGCCTGGCTTCATGTGAAGGCCGGGCAGCGACACGCTGATCGCTTCGGATACCGTCCGGGCGAGGAGACGTCACCGCCACTCGGTGCGCCCGATACTCCCACTACACCGCGGCTGGCCGACGGGAGGTAGAGCGGGGATCCGGCTGATCAACTCCGGACTGGGACCAGCGGTCATCGTCGACAGCCGTCGGGGGCGTCGCTCGCCACTGCGGAGAGCCACCCTGCGGATACCGTACGCAGTTGACCAGGCGGGTCGCCCACGCCGTCCAGACCGTCCAGACGCTGCGGATGGGTGCTCGCGACGATGGAGTACACGTAGACGGCCGTCGTTCATTCCCTTCGGCGCCGGATCGGAAATCACCCCTCCGCCGTGAGGCGCCATGGTCGTGGCTCGCACGCCACCGATTCCTCCTCGCCGCCAAGGGGCGCACGCCATTACGTGATACATAGCTCACTTGCCATATATCAGCTCACTGGCTCGGCCTCTTGGTGAATCGGCGAAATGGCCTCCAGGTAATGCACATGCCGCCTGTTGTCAGTGCGACGGCCGCCGGTTCTGTTCTTCCTGCTGGCGCGACTTCTTCTGCCCGGCCTCATCGGCAGCCGTAGCGCGGCCGGAGCGCTCCGCTGCCTTTCGCCTCTCCTCGTTCAACTTCGCCTCGGCCTGTTCGCGGGCTTCTTGCGCATCGGACTTCCTGCCCATGGTGATCAGCCCCAACAAAGATATTGATCGACTTTCGATCAGCGTCGCACGCGACCGAGAAGATCGCAGCCCAACCGCGGCGGTCTCGAAGTCACCGTGCACCGGATCGATCCCTCGTCCGGCGAGATCACCCTCGCGGTGCTGCCGACCCCGGTGGGGACGCCGGCTGAGGACGAATCGGAGCTGACGCCGAAAAGCGATCTCGACATCTCCACCTTCACGGGGGCGCACCTGCGGCTGCGCCGTTCGCCGGGGACGCTGATCCCCGCCGCGCTGTGGTCGTTCGCCGTCGCCGAGGGCGAGGCCGAGGTCTCCGAGACGACGACGGTCGCCGGTGACACGGTCGGGCGGGAACTGCTCGGGATGATCCCGCTGGCCTCGAAGCCGGAGGACGAAGACGCGTTCCTGGAGCAGTTGGTCGCCGAGCGCCGGGTGGTCATCCGGTTGACGGTGGACCGACTGTACGGAACGACACTCGACATCAACGGATAGGGCCTATCGGCGGCGTGCGGACGGCTTTGAGGCTGATGAGCCTGGCCTGGCCTGGCCCGGGCGGGCGTGCCCGGCGGCTACCAGCGGTACCAGCGGGCACGGCCGCCACCGGCCGCGGTCGACCGGATCAGGAAGCCGAGCAGCCAGAAGACCAGGACGACGACGGCGGCGATCCACAGCGCCTTGAGCGCGAAACCGGCGCCGAACAGCAGCAGCGCGAGGAGCAGGACGAGGAGCAGGGGTGCCATGGGTTCCTCCTGTCATGGCCGAGGCGAAATGTCTGTCGTTGAGGACGGGGCGACATGCGGGAGGTGCGTTGAGGGCCTGACTGCCGTTCAGGCGCGGCGAGTTGCTCACGTACCGGCTCCGGGTCGTAGAACTCGTGCTCCGCGGTGAGCAGTACCTGGTCGAGGACCCAGACGGTGCCCCTGAGCGGGGCGACCGGCTGGGGCAGCAGGTGGGTGAGCAGCCCCATCGGGACCTCCCGCCCGATCGGTCTCCCGGCGGTCGGGGGCGCGGCCGGGGCGCGGTCAGACGAAGCTGTACGGCGGCAGTGGGCCGTAGAGCCGGAAGGTGTAGTGGTCGCCGCGCTGTTGCGCCTCGGTTCGGACCGCGTGGGAGAACGCGGCTGCCTGCTCCCGCGCCACGAGGAACGAGGTGATGAGGAAGTGGTGCTTGTTGGGTTCCGCGGCCTCGATGCGTACCGCGGCCGGTGCGAGCCGGGCCAGGATGTCCGTACGGGCGCGGGCCTGGCGAGCCCGGACCTCGTGGGAGATCAGCTCGCCGAACACCAGCCTGTCGTCGTGCGCCCCGGAGTCGCGCCGGGTGCGGTTGCTGAGCCGGCGCACCTCGGGGGAGTCCCGCACGATCTCCCGTAACAGGTCCTCCTCGTCGCGCGTCACCTTGAGGTGGTACTCCCGGCACCCGGCCAGCTCCCCGAGCCGCTGGGTGTAGGTGTCGTGCTGCTCCTCCAGCACGGCGGCGACCTGCTCGTCGTCCGGCCCGACCAGCCCGAAGCGCATCGGCAGACAGCTGCCGTCGGCCATCAGGCGTTCCTGGACGTCCTGGTGGGCCGCCACGTCCCGGCGCTTGGCGCGCAGCTCCGCCGGGGCGTCGCTGACCACCGCGCACAGGTCCTCGGTGCGTACGGTGCGCAACGGCGCCGCGGGGCTGCCGACCCCGGCGACGCCGGAGAGCCGCAGCGGATGGGCGGCGTCGGTGATGGCGTAGACGTATGTCGTCATGGTTCACCCCTCCCGGCGGGTGGTGCGGCGGCCGGCGGTCGACGAGGTCTTGCGCGCCGGGCGCGTGTCGGTTTCCTCGGATTCGTCGTGGCCCCTGCGGAGGGAATCGCCGACCGCCTCAACGGCGCCGGTCGGCGCGCTCGTCGGGGAGCGCTGCTGCATGGCAGTCACGGTCCTGTGTCCCTTCCAGTCGACTGGAGCGGACCATGGAAGTGGGCGGAAAGCCGCGATGCGCGGCTGCGGCCCTAACGGTCGATCCGGCCCCGCCCGTAGCGGCGCGTACGGGTGTATTCCATGAGATAGCCCTGCTCGTCGAGGCGGACGCGGTAGGACGCCAGCACGCTCGCGGTGTCCGGCACCCTTTCGAGTTCCACCACCTCCACGTCCGCCAGCCAGCCGTCACCGGCGGCCTTCAGTGCGGACACCGAGCCGGGTGCGCAGTTGAGCATCTCGGCGAGTTGTGTCGCGGCGAGGCGCATTGCCGCGGGGGCGGCGATCCGGTCCGGCTCGCCGCTCGCCGCTTCCGTTTCGGTCGGCGCGAGGCTTTCCGCGCTCGCTTCCACCCTTTCCACGGTGCTTTCCTCAGTTGCCATGATCCCGCCCGTCGTGCCGTGTAGAGGTCATCTGCCGAAGGTGGTTCCGTCGAACGGCGGTTGGCCGTCCGTGTCGACAAAGTCGACAAAAGGGCGGGTGCCCGCGAACGCCGGGCGTATGCACGAGCGGGAGACCTGTGGGCGGGCCGGGTGCTGACGACCCGCCTTCCCGCCGTACGGGTGAGGGCGGCGGAGCCGGACGGAGCCCCGGTCGCGGCCTCGCCGGCCCGAGTGGGCGGGCGCCTCGCGCTGCCCTGAGAGGATCCGTCTGCCCCGCCCCGTCGGCCCTGTGTCTGCCCGGCCTCGGAACGAATGGCGGACGCCTGACCCCGCCGGGGGACCAGGACGGCGGACCCGGCACACACGGTGTGTGCCGCGCTCGTCTCCGCTTTCCGGGCCGGGGGCGGGGCGCCACGCGGAGCCTTTCCGGCAGCTGGAGCAATTTCACGCACGGGGGTGATAGCGCGGCCGTCCTTCGGGAATTTCTGGGTGGGCAGTCGGAGAGGCCGGCTGACCGAGCGCACCGAGACGCTTCTCAAAGAAGGGGACTCGTCCACGACATGGCCGAGCCGGAAGCCACTGAGCCTGATCCGACGATGTGCGGCCTGTGCGGCGTACACCTGACGCCCGCAACGCAAGTCTTCAGCCTCGTTCCAGACTCCTCCACCATTCACCCCTACAACGCAGACCTCGACGGCATACGACGCCTTGCGGCCTGTAGCCCCGACCACCTCGGCGAACTCCAGCAGCGCTACCGACAACGCCCCTACATCAAGGAAGAACTCTGGGCCGGAAAGATCGCACGCGCCCTGCGGCTACAGCCCGACCTGAATGAAGAGGAACTCGCCGAGGTGACCGACCTGAACTTTCTCCAGATCGAACGCAGCCTCACCTGGGAGAGCGAACGGTTTCTGCGCGACACGGCGCCAGCAGCCGATGACGAACGTCCGGAGGGCGGCACGCACAGCGCTGACGGCTCAAGCTGATCCGCAGCGCTCCGGCGCGGTCGAGCCGCCGTTCGAGTGGTGGGAGTTTCGGAGAGCCAGCAGGCGAAGAGCCGGCGTTGTTCGGAGGCCGATGCGCGCGAGTCCGGCCGTGTCCCCGGCCGGCACCGTACGGAACGCAGACGTGCTCAGGCGAGTGGTGTCGCGGTGCTCCAGGCGCACAACCGTGTTCCCGTCGCCCGCGCTCGGGTCGGACGGCCGCGCCTCCTATGGCATCCGGCCCTGCCGGTTCGATGCCGGTCTCTGAGTGCCTTGCTGCTTCCGGACCCGTAGGCCCGTGGTCAGGGGCAACTGATCGTCTTCACCCACATTGCGGTGGCGGGGGGACTGCGGGAGCCTGGATACGTGAGCCGCCGACGTGTCGCGGCCCGTCCGCCCGGCGCGCCACTTGCGTCGCGTGCGCAGAGCGATGTCGCAGCGCCCCCGTGCCGACCCTAGCGGCAGCACACGACACGACATGGCTTGGAGGCATCTCCCATGACGAATGCCGCTCCTCCCGCACCGATCGTGGTCGGCACCGACGGCTCGCCCGCCTCAGGGCAGGCCGTACGCTTCGCCCTTCAAGAGGCACAACTACGCGGGAGCGCCCTCCGCGCCGTGTGCGCATACGAATTCGCCGCGAGGCACGGCGGTTTCCAGTGGCCTACCAGTGCGGGTTTCTACGATCTGGACACGCAGCTGCGCGACGTCACGTTGGAGTCGGTCACCAAGACGCTGGAGGAGGCCCGGGAGCAGGTCGGCGGCGCGCCGGTCGAGGTGGAGACCAGAGTGGAACGGGGCCGCCCGTCGCAGGTCCTGCTGGACGCGAGCAAGGACGCCTGCCTCCTGGTGGTCGGCAGCCGAGGCTCGGGCGCATGGGGGCGCCTCACCTTGGGCTCCACCAGCACCGAGGTCGTGCACCATGCCCATCTGCCGGTCGTCGTCGTGCCGGCCGGAGCAGCTGGGCCCTCCGGCGGCGGACAGGCCGGGGAGTGAACCTCCGGGCTTCCGCGCCCACCGCGCCGGCACGTCCCGGTGGTTCTGCGGCGGAATCCCTGCGGAGCGCCCTGGAGACCGATTCCGCCGACGATCCCGCCGGCCCGGTCCGGGCGTACCCCGATGATCTCAGCACGGGACCGCTGCAGCCAGACGATCGCGCGGTCCGGGCGCAGTGGGCGCTCATCGCCGACGGCCCCCTCACCGCCAACGGCGAGCACGCCTCCGCCACCAGGATCAAACGGGCCTGACCGCGACGGGGATACCGCCGCCGCGGTTCTGCGCGCCCTCTACGACTCTCGTCGGGGTTCTGCGTACCTGCCCGAGCCGACCCCGATGAGCGCGCGACGGGCCCGGCTCCGCCCGGGCCGCCGCCTGCGTCAGCGCTATTTCATCGGGATTTCAGTGCCTCCCCCGACAGTGGACCGGACGGTGTCGGGGCGGTGTTCGCCCCTGGCCGCAGGCTCCGCCGGATCCGCGTGGAGCGTGCGGGGTTCCGATGAGTGATGGCCAGTCAGGGGGAATGTGGGAATGGGAATGGCGGACACGTCCGGCGCGTCACCGCCGGAGTCGGCGGTGAGCGACACCGAAGGCGGGGAGGGGGGTCCAGGCCGGATACCGGTCCGGCTGGTCCTGGCGGGCGGGCTGGTCGGTGCGGCGCTGCTGACGGCGTCCCTGGTCGTCGGCCTGACGAGTGCTCCCACCATGAGCGTCCCACGGCTGCCGAAGATGCCCTCGCTGCCGACGCATCCCGGCTCGATGCCGACGGGGTTCCCCACGGGAATGCCCACGGGGTTCCCCACGGGAATGCCCACGGACTTTCCCACGGGAATGCCCACGGGCCTGCCCACCGACCTGCCCACGAACCTGCCGAGCCTGCCTCCCCTGCCGACCGATCTGACGGGAGGTGGCTCGTGAAGGGCCTCGCTTCCTTGCCGTTGCGGGACGACCGACTGGCGCACACCAGGGCGCTGATGATCGCTCGGATCGCGATCGTCCTGTACCTGGTCGAGCTGCTGTTGAACATGACCCGCCCGCGGGTACTGCCCGACGAACCGGCCTTGTCGATCTTCTACGAACTGCCCGCGGGACTCGGCAAGATGCCCGGCTTCGCGGGCTCGCTCGACCAACTGCTGTCCATGCCGCGCGCCGTCTTCTGGTGCACGCTGGCGGGCATCGTGGCGGGGGTGGTCATCCAGGTCGCGGCGGCCGTCCTGCGCCGAACCGACCGGCGTTCGGTGGCGCTGACCTGGCTGACGCTGGGGTGCCTGTTGTTGCCATTCGGTCTGTTGTCGCTGGTGGTCGTCGTCGAGTACGTCCCGCTGGTGCTCGCCTGTGTGCCCAGTACGGCCCTCGTGCTGCTCCTGCTGCGCGGCGGGGTGCGGTTCGCCCGGGTCCCGCTGGCCGCACTGCTGGCCGCGTTCGCCTGGGGCGCGTTGATCGTGTTCGGACTGGGCCGCGCCTACAGCGGGCTCGCCTTCGGCACCCTCTTCGGCTACCTGGGAAAGTCCTCCCTCACCGACATCAGCCGACTCGCGGAGAACCAGTTCCGCACCATCGACCTGCTGATCGTGCACCTCAGCGTCGTTGACGCGCTGGCCGTCGCGGGCGGCGTCGCGTTGCTCTTCCTGTTGTTCCGCCACCGCATCACCGATGCCGTGAGCGGCCTGGTCCTCGGCGCCGCCGTCGGGCTCGGCTTCAACTTCGTGGAGAGCGCCCTGTACATGAAGATCTACGGCTCGCTGGGCGGCATACTCGGGTCGACCGGAGGCTTCGAGTACTGGATCCGGCAGTCGATCGGCCTGCTCGGCGGGCCGGTGGCCTACGGTGCGCTGCTGGGGGCCGGGCTCGGCGTCGCCGCCCGGGCACGGCGGCGCGGGCTCATCGCGACGGCCGCCGTGGTGGGGGCGATCGGCGGGGCCACGTCCTGCGAGCTCCTGTCGGGGTGGCTGTCCGGGCTCGTCCGGGACCACGTCGAGGTCGGCGGTGCGCTCGACGTCCTGGTGGTCTCCCCGTTCCTGTGGCTGCTGCCCCAACTGCCCCTGATCTCCTTGACCCTCGCGCTGCTGGTCCGCGGTCTGCGGGCGCGCGCACCCGCGCTGAGGGCGGCCGTGGCGGAGGAGGTCGCGGCGGGCCCGGCCATCACCCAGGCGGAGGTGCCGGTCCTGACCTCACCCGCGCTGCGGCTCTGGGCGGTGGTGGGCGCCTGGCGCTGGCGTGGCTGGCGTGCGGCCCGTGCGCTGCACCGCCTGCACTCCGTCCAGTTGGACCTGGCCGGCCACCACGTGCAGAACGATCCCACCGACACCGCTCACGCCGACGAGTTGCGCGCACGCATCGCGCGGCTCAAGGGCGTGCCCCCGGAGGTAACCCCATGAACGGTCTCAGAACTGCCTGGCGGACGGCCGTCAGCGCCACCGCCCTCGCCGGCACGGTGCTGCTCCTGACCCCGCAACCGGCCTCGGCCTGCTCGGTCGGCATCGGCTACAAGCCGTCGTTCGACCTCCGCGACCTGAGCCACCCGAAGACGTGCTCGACGGGCGCCTCGCTCGGCGGCGCCGGCGCGGTCGCCGTTCTGGTCCCCGCCGCCCTCGTCGCGGCGAGCTGGTGCGCCCACCGGAAGGCCGAGAAGGGTTTCGGCACGCCCGCGGAGCGCGGCAGCACCGGCCCGAGCCGGGCCCTGACCGGCTACCTGGACGCCGCGGGCGTCGCGGTGGGCCGCCGGCAGGACGGCTCGACGGAGCCGGTCGCCGGATCCCCGCGCCGCACCGAGCAGGAAGCGGGTGGGCGCGGTGCGGACCGATCGCTCTAGCCGCGCCGTGCGACGGGGCCGGTGGGTCGCCGCCCTCCTGGCCGTCGGCATCCTGCTCGCCGGCCAGCCGGCCCCCTCGGCGGTGGCGTCCGACACGCCGGGAGCCGCCCAGTCGCCGACGCCCGAGGTGGGGGGCGAGTTCGCGGACATCGCCCGCGAACTCCTGGACGACCCGATCGGCCGGGCCGGCCTTGAGGCCCACCGGACCCTGCGGATGACGGACGGCAACCGCAATCTCGCGGTCATCTGGTTCGACCTGACCGATTTCCAGGCCACGCACCTGGCGTCGATCACCCGGCACTTCGGCGAGAACCCCTCGCACGCCGACTACTACCTCGGGTACGGCAAGCTGCTCAAGCGCGAGGGGAACGAGGCGCTCTTCCAGCGGACAGGGATTTCGGGCGATGGCCCGCTGTTGGAGTTCGCCGCGGTCAACGACCCGCGCAAGGAGCACTCCGAAGCCGTCATCTACGACAAGATCCTCTCCACCGTCCTCTCCCACCTGGGCCTGCGGAACGCCGCGATCAACAGGCTGCTGAAGAGGGCCGTCGCCGGGTTCTCGGACCGGGGCCGGTGTGCGGCCTGTCTGCGGCTCACCAGCGCCATCCCCGAGAAGAACTTCGTGTCCGGAACGCCGTACGCCACCCGTCAGGAGAAGTCGGAGTCGGCGAACCGGGTGGGCGCCATCACGAGCAAGGGCGTCTCCATCCTCCGGCGGGAGAAGAAGCAGCAGGAGCAACAGGCCGCCGCGGCGCTACCGATCTCGGGCACCCCGGGCACCCCGGGAACCGCCTGCACCTCGATGGGACGCGGCCACGGACGTCCCGTCATGGCGATGGCCGTACCCCTCGCCGCCGGCCCCTGTGACGACGAGGACGAGGGCGCACGGTCGGGAGCCCTCCAGCAACTCCTGGGCTCCCCGCCCGGCGCCGACGCCTATGGAGGCGTGGACTTCTCGACGTTGGAGATGCGCTACCTCTCCGACACGACGAGCGGGGTGCAGTACGCGTACTCTTCGCAGCCCCTGCCCAAGGGATACCAGCAGGACACCGGACTCGGGACGAGGATGGTGAAGAACCTGGGGTCCGACCTGCGGACATGGCTGGTGCTCGATCCGCAGAAGTTCTGGGTCAATCTCAATCCCACCGAACCGGACCGCATCGTCGACTCCGCGATGGGACAGACCAACGCCGGACGCGCCATGCTGGAGGCAGACCTCCAGATGAAGCGCACATCGGCGAAGATCCTGCACCCCGACTCGGCGACGGGGAAGCAGTACTGGCGGCAACTCAAGAGCTCCGCGGACGGCTCCCTCTGCTTCTCCTCCCGGATGTGGATCGTGCCCGGAAGGGTCGAGGTGCGCCAGGACGGTGATGCGCTCTACATCCTCAAAGCACAGCTCGATGTGAAGACGCAGTCGGACCACATCGACGACCCCTATGCGAAGCCGTGCAACGCTGATCCGTCCACCAACGCCCACAACGAGAACCTGGAACGCACCCTCGTGCTCCCCAAGGTCGTCAAGGCGGTCAACACCGACCCGGAGTACGCGCCGCTGCGCCGCGCGTTCATGGCGCGGATCATCGCGCAGTGGGTGCGCGAGCGGCACCAACAGGGGCACCGGACCTCGTTCGACACGCTGATCGACTCCAAGGACCTGGGCCCGGCCAGGATGACCGGCGACTGGCGTCCCAGGAAGGTCTTCGACGACTACGTCCGCTCGTACCGCAACAAGGAGTTCGACATCACGCGGGAGACCGACGACGGGCGGTACAAGCGCGTCACCCGCTACGTGTACGGCGGCGCGGACCTCACGAAGGTCCAGCTGACCGGCGTCTCCTCGGCGGACATGCGCAGGCGGTACCCGCAACTCGCCCAGTCCGCACGGTCCTCCACCGACCGCCGGGTGACCGCGGCCGACGGCGCGATCTGGCTGGGCGGTTCCGTCCAGGCGCCGGAACGGGGCTTCTGGGGCGACCTCAAGGACCAAGCCACCCGCCTGACCGGCGGAAACGGCCCCCTCCTCGTGGTGATCCTGCTCGCCCTCGCAGCCATCCTCTTCGGCTTCCGCAACCGCCCGAGCCGCACCAACCGCCCCGCCGCGTAAAGGCGGGTGGGGGCACCACGAGGGCCGACTTCGAAAAGCACTCATTTGCCTGTCATGCGGCCTTCACCATCGGGCCGAGCAGCCTGCGGCACTCGTGAAGCCGAGCGCATCCGCGCGCCTTCGTGGCAGTTCAGCGGTCATATCGTCACCCCGTCATCGCCCGCACGACCGCCGAGCACCGTACCCCTGCTGTTGTGGCGGACTCGGGGTGGGCGGTAGTCAGGTGGGGGCGGGTGGCGTTGGGGGGAGGAGCTCGGCGGGATCGTCGTGGGCGAGCGCTTCGTGGAGTTGGCTGAGGGGGAGGCGGGCGGCGTCCGGTAGTTCGCTGAGGGTGGTGATCTGGCCGGCGATGCGGCGCAGGTCGGCTGCATTGCGGCGGGACCACGTGGCAGTGGTGCGCTCGGCGGCGCGGCGTTCGCGGGTGGCCTGGGCGCGTTGTTCGCCGGTAGCGGCGTCCGGCGGCTTGGCGGCTGGCGACGCCGAGGGGGTGGGCGAGGTCGGCCCAGCTGGCACCCGCGTGGCGGGCGGCTGCGATCGCCGCAACGCAAGTGGACCGGGGCAAGCAACGCTTCCTGCCCGGCATGGAGTTCGCGCGAGCGGGTGCCCAGCTCGCGCCTCGTGCGGCGCAGCTGTCACCCGACGGCGGCGATGGCGAGGCCGCCGCCTGCGGCGTTCCCGATGGCGTCGATCGCGGTCTTGGCGGGGATGCAGATCTCCGCGTTGGGGTCGCGCAGCGGCGGGAAGCCGAGCCAGGCAAAGAGGTTGGGCAGGGAGCCGACGACGCCGGCGGCGATGGCCGTGGGCTTCTTGAGCTTGCCGGCCGATGCCTCGTAGACGACGTAGGACAGCCCGGCGACGCCGAGGACCGTGAGCATCAGCGGCACCACGTAGGGCAGTTGCTTGCGGCCCACGATGGCGACGGTGGCGCCGATCTGGACGATCGTGGCGAGGATCGTGCCGCTGTAGACCAGCATCTCGGTGTTCATCGAGCCGACCGTGCTCCACACCAGCCCCATGTGGGCGAGGATGAACGTGGCCGAGCCCCATACGAGTTGGATCAGGCCGAGCCACCATGGTGACGCCTCGGCGAGCAGGTCGGAGGAGCAGGCGGGGAGCACGGACAGGGCTTCCAGGATGCCGGCGACCATGACGCAGGTCTTGACGGTGGGATTGACGGCTTCGGCCGCAAAGCCCTCGCCGCCGGAGAGGGCGGCACCGGGGCCGAACTGGGAGCCGAGGTGGGCGGGCAGTGCGATCACCGGGCCGCCGTTCCCGAGCCTGGTGTTGCTGCCGTTGGGGAAGGGCTCCACGCCTTCGGCGATCTTCATGATGACGGTGACGGGTACCGCGGCGAGGAACGCGCCCAGTCCGGCCATGCTGATGTTCTGGGCTTCCGGGTGCCCGGCCAGCCGGCAGGCCCACCGCCAGATCGCGGTGATCGGGCCGAGGTCGAGCGGCTTCTGTAGGACGTTGTGGAAGGTCTCAAGGGCCTTGCCCAGGACGGCCACGAACGCGTCGAGGAGCAGCTTGGCGAGCTCGATCATCGCGACGGTGAAGTCGCAGGCGAACATCAACAGGTCACCGGTGGTCTTCTGCCCGATGTGCCCGGGATTGGCAAGCAGGTCCTTCACCACCTCGAAGAAGTCCTGCCCCGCCTTGACGAATTCCTCCCGCGCGGCTTGGACGCCCGCATCCAGCGCCTGGAACGGGTCCTCTCCCAGCTGCAGGTCGTCCTTCATGGTCACTCCGACCGAACGGGCCTTGTCCATGGCCCAGTTGTGGTGCACGCCGCCGGACAGGTCGACGCCGCCCGCGCGGCCGTTCCAGCCGTCGAGCGATGCCGGTTTCTGGTCGCCCAGTTGCTTGGCCAGCAGCGCGAAGTCGGCCCGGACGGTCTCCTCGCTGCGCTGGAGCCAGTTGTCGGCAGCCTGGTGCGCCCGCTGCAGGCCGCCTGTGATGGTCGGTTTGACCTGGCCGAGGAATGCCTCGATGGCCTGTTGGGTGCGGAGGATCGCCGGGAAGTCGAAGACGTTCTTCAGCCAGTGGATGACCTTCTCGATCGCCGCCTCGATCTTGTGGAAAACGCCGGCGATGAAGTGGCCGACCTGCTGCGCTCCCTTCATGATCAGCTTGAGTCCGGAGACGATCTCGTTGCCGACCTTGACCACAAGCTCGACGAGGTCATCGCCGGCGTTCTTGGCCATCTTCCAGACCTTGATCAGGCCCTGCTTGATGCCGTGCCAGATGTCGCCCGCCGCGTGCTTGATCTTCGTCAGCACGCTCTGGGCGACCTTCTTGCCCGCCTCCAGGACGTGGTGGAACACCTTCTTGGTCTTGTCCCACAGGTCGCCGAAGAAGCCGTACAGCTCCTCGTCGGACTCCAGCAGCGCAGGTTCGGCCCCGTCGGTCAGGTCGAAGAGCATCGCGCCGCCCCGGTGGGTGCCGAGGCCGAGCTGGGCGGTCTGGCGGATCGCGTCGGCGGCGATCGCGGACAGCTTGCCGCTGGCCCTGGCGAGCGGGGCGAGGGGCTGCCCGCCGACCGTGGCTTTCTGCAGCTGGTTGCCGTCCTTGTCGAAGACGCCGAGCGCGCCTTCCGGGTTCGCGGGGTGCAGTTCGCCGACGCCCGAGAGATAGGTGTGCACGGCCTTCCCCGGCTGCACGTCCAACGGCCGGTCCAGGCCGTCGGCGGTGGCGAGCAGGCGCGGGGCGGAGAGGTCGGAGGCGGTCAGGGAGAAGGTGACGCGCCCGGTGCCGTCGGTGCGCAGCCGGACGGGTTCCGGGCCGACGCGCAGGGCGGCGCCGTGGCAGAAGATCTCGCAGCCGGACCCGTCCTGCTCGGTGGAGAGATGGACCTCGCGGTCGGCGAGGAGTCGGCCCTGGGCGTCGGCGAGGACGAGTTCGACGCGGTAGCGGGTGACCTCGTACGCCTCTCCGTCCTCCCGGTGGATGTCGACCTCGCGCCACATGCCGGATGACGCGTCCTGCACGTTGAGCCGGAGCGCGTCGCTGTCCCGGCGGTAGGAGAAGACCGCGGCCGAGTCGGACGGTTCGAGGCTGGTGGCCACGCCGGCGATCCCGGCGTCGATCGGGACGGGGGCCAGCCAGTTGACCGAGCCGTTGTCCTGGTCCGGCTCGACCGGGTGCTGGCGCACGATCCACAGGGTGTCGTCCTGGTCCAGGCCGTACACGGTCCAGGTACCGTCGCCGGCGTCGAGGCCGGTGAGGTGGGCGGTGGCGTGGCGGAGTCTCAGGGTGCCGAAGTTCTGGCAGCCGATCTCGTTGCCCTCGCTGTCGCAGGTGAGAGCCTGCAGGGTCCCGTCGGGCTGGAGGAGGAGGAAGACGGCCCGCGACCCGTCGGAGAAGCTGCCCACGACCTCTTTCACCTGCCCGTCGAAGGACAGCCGGCCGTTGCGGCCCTCGCGGCCGCCGAGGCTGTTGACCTGGATACGGAGGTGGCCGGTGTCGGTGATGGACGCGCCGGCGAACTCCTCGCCCCGCAGCCGGGCGAGCCGCCCGGTGGACTTCAGGCCGGTGATGTAGCTGCTGCCCAGGTGGACGACGCCGGGTGTGTCGCGTGAGGGCGTCATGGTCCGGACGTAGTTCTCGCCGTGGGCGTAGACGAAGACGTCCTCGTGGACGGCGTAGCAGACGCGCAGGTCCCGCCACTCGGTGGAGGTTTCCAGCAGCTGAGGGTCGGCCCAGCGGGCCCCGTCGGCGTCCAGGTGGCTGAAGTGGACGCCCTGCCGGTCACGGAAGAAGCAGTAGGCGGTGCCGCCGGGACTGCCCCGCCGCGGAGGAGCGATCGCGACCACCACCTCGAGCGGCTGTACGCCGGGGAACAGTCGCTCCGTCACCCATCCGGTCGACGTCTTGGCACCGGGGCGGACGTGCACGAGCTCGGTCTGCGAGTGCTGGTCGGAGCTGACGACGAGCGCCTCGTGCTCCTTGGTCACGGGGTTGCGGAACACGGCCAGCGGGCTGGTGCCGCCGGTGTCGACGGGGACCGTGGTCGCGAGAACGGCGTCCTGACTGAGGACTTCGGAGACGGTGAGCGAGAGGCCGCTGTTCGGGGAGGCGACGGGCACGACGACGGATCCCTTCTGGGACGGAAGGACTGACTGTCGGTCAGCATCCGGCCGCAGGGACCGCTGGGCTCCGCAATTGGATTGGACTCGAACCGATTTCACCCGAGCGGCCTCAGGCGTCGCTGTGCGGCCTGAGCACCGGAAACTGACCGCTGAGAGACAGCAAGGAGACTGTGAAGAACCATGGCCGCCAAATACCGCGACACCAGCCGGGCCGCCTACCTCCTTAAGCCCGACGCTGCTCCCTGGACCGCCCGTTACCGCGCGCTGTCCTCTCCTGAGCAGTGGCACGAGAGCGTCCTGGAACTCTGCAACCTCGGCCGCGCCCCCAAGGCCGAGCCGTACCGCACCGCGCCCGTCGCCCGCTTCAACGGAGTCCTGCAGACCCTCGCCTCCGATCTGATCGTCCGAGGCCGCCCCCGCGACCCGCACCAGCTGGCCGAGGACTTCTGGCTCTACGCCCCGTACGACGTCCCACACCCCCTTCCCGCTGACACCCTTGACCGGCTCAATGGAGCCTGGCTCCAGGACCTCCGCCCCGAACCTGAGCACCACCGCGCAGTCCTGGACACGTACACGGAGCTGCGCGCCTGCCGCCGCAGTGGCAGGACGTCACCGTTGACCTCCTCGGCTGCCCCACGACAGACGGTGGAACCGGGGCCCGCGCGACCGGCAGTATCAACTCGCGACCGATGCCCTGGCCCGGCGCATCCTCGCTCTCGGCCCCTACGAACACAGCGCCGGCAACCTGCACTTCCGCGCCGTGCCGCGAGGCCCGCGCCAGCAAGGAGCGGAGCTCCTCTCGCAGCCTCTCTCGCACGTAGTCAAGGGGCGAGAGTGGTGGTTCTCCGTCGTGATCAACATTTCACTGCACACCGTCCCCTTCGACCCCCGGCCCCGTCTCCACCTGCACACCGGAGTACGCCGCTGGGCGACTCGCCTCGACGCGAAGAAGCAGCGGCTGCGGCTGCCGTACGGTCGCGACACCTCTGTCTATCTGCTGCCCGGTATCCCCTGGCTGCCCGGAACGCCCACCAGCGACCGGTACGCGGTGGCGCGTCTGACCTGGGACCGCGGCACTCAGGGCTACGCCTGGAGGAACAACGGACCCGCCCAGATCCTCGGCAGGCTGACGCTCAATCGCCCCTTCCCCGACCCGGTCAGCCTGCTCACCGAACCCGAGGCGTGGATCGGCGACGGGGATGGCACCCGTGCCTCGGTCGTCCACAGCACACACATGGGTGCTCCTGGCATCGGTGCTGGCCTTATGTCGCACCAACGTTCACAACTCGTCGAGTGGGCCGAACAGGCGCTGCCCGAGCAGATGCGCCGGGTCCCCTCCCTCAGCCGAGCGAGCGTCGGCAGCAGTGCCCCCGCCAACGTCCGCGGCCCAAAGGGGCGAAGCCGTGGCCTGGGAGGCGGCACCGAAGGAGGGCTTCCATGTGCTGCGGCACACCTACGCCTCGATGATGCTGGAGGCGGGGGAGTCCGTGGTGACTGTGGCGCGGTGGCTTGGGCACTCCTTGCCGGCTGTCACGCTCGGTTACTACGCTCACTTCATGCCGGAGGCCGGAAGCAAGGGGCGCACCGCCATTGACGGACTGCTGGAGAGGACGGGGGAGCCACCGTGCCAGTAGAAACTCCCCAGATTCTCCCCAGGGCTGATCGCGGCGGTTTCCCCGCTTGCGTGCGCCTGTATTTAATTGTGGAACGCAGTCGATTCTCCCCACGCGCTCCCCAGCGCCGCCCAAACTCCCCAGATTCTCCCCAGGGATGGCCCGGGCAGTGGCACGGGGCGCCGCCGGAAGCCAGGCCACCTGAGGCGCTACTGACTACGCTGCGTGACTGCCGCGGGTCGGGCGGAGGCCCACCAGCAGGTTTTTCGTCTGTTGGTGGTACAGGAGAAGCAAGCCGTTGACCAGCGGAGACTTTGGTCTTGGGGTCTCGGGTTCGAGGTCTGGTCCGGGAATGGTCCGGATCTTGGCGGTGCCGGGACCTGGGAGAGTCGATCGCCCCGTCATGGGTGCCGGGCGATCTCCAGGCGTGCCGGCGAACACGCCTGTCGTCAGCGACTGCGGCAGGCGTTGCAGGCTATGAAGGGCTTCGGGGGCCGTAACGGTGGATCGGGGTGGCGCACACCATGCAGGGGCCGATCTCCCACGGCGGGCAGCGGAGCCGGACGGCGATGACGCGCCGTTCGTTCTTCGTCAGCCGGAGTCGAACGAGGCGGCTCTGCGGTCGTCGGGTGTCTTCTACGTGGTCGAAGGAGCGCAGGCCCGTCGCGGAGGCAAGCTCGCGTCGTGGGTGTGGGTCGTTGACGAATGTTCCCTCTTCCGCGTAGCGGCAGGTCCCGTCCAGGTCGTCCTGGGTGAAGGAGAGCGTCTCTTCGTCGTCGGACGTTGCCTCTGCGGGTGCGTCAGTCCGGGCGGTGAGCTCGTGCCAGCGGTGGACGTCGGCCGCCGGCGCCTAGGGCCTGTCCGATGGGTCGGGGTCGGAAAGGCCGCGGCGTCTGGTGCGGTGCATCGCAAGGCGCCGGAGCGTCTCGATAGCGGAGCTATCGGGATGATTCGGCAACGCCGCGAGGTGCCGTGCCAGACGCCGCGGGCCCGGCCAGGACCCATCGGACAGGCCCTAGAGGTGAGAGACCCGCTGACTGTCGGAGCGGTCGCGGATGCGCAGGGGGAGGTGCTCGCCGTCGGCGCTGGTGCCGGCCAGTTCGTCGAGAGCGGTGCAACGGTCCTCCGGTATGCACAGGGCGGGTAGGAACCAGCCGCTGTGGAAGCGGCCGCACGCTTGACCTGTTTCCGGGCACGGCCGCTCACCGGCTGGCGTGCACTTCCATATCTGGAGGCGCCGCACGCCGCCGGGGACGATCACGGTGAGCGGGTGAGACGATGCGTTGCCCGGGGACGTCGTCCACACGGGCCTACGGCGCCCGGTCGATCAGGGCGGATGCGGGATCGCCGGTGCCCCATAGCGGAGCTGCCTCGTTTGCGCGTGCACCGGCGGAGCGCCGGTGGACGGTGCTCGCACTGATGGAGGAGTTCTGGGCCTCCCATTCCACGCGAGCAGCGGGCCCGGAGACCGGGACGTCCGTGACGATCCGGCGGTCGGGTGATCGGACCTCGACCTGTACGTCGAGGCCGTGACGGGACGCCGCGCGCGCGATCCGTTTCTTCATCGCCGTGTGCTTGTCACTCTCCTGGGGCGTGGCGACAGGAGCCATCGGAAGATGCGCGGCCACCAACGTCAGCCGCCCGTCGCGGCGTTGTCGGCGGACGAACATCCACTGACTATTGCCGATCCGCGCGCACCCGCAGGCGCCGCCTTCGTAGTCCTGTAGGCACTGGAGCAGGTCACGGGGCCGCTCACCCACGGACCGGGTGACCTCGTCGAGGAGACCGGGTCGATCCTCATGGCCCAGATCCTCGTGCGTCAGATTGATCTTTATGCCGTACTGGTATGGAAAACCCTTTGGTCATGTCTGTGACGGTAAGACAGCTCGGAGCTGCGCAGAAGAGGGCGGTTCGATGCCGCTGCGCGCCCATCCGGCACTCCGATCAGCGGCGGGCGGGGAGTTCGGTGATCCAGCGCCGTGAGGACGGCCGGGCGCCAGGCGGGATGGGCGTGGTCGCAGACGGAGGCGCTCAGGGTCGAGTAGGCCCTGCCGCTGTCTGTTTGCCGGCCCGCTGCCAGCAGCGCAGAGGGCCGACGACTGCTGGCCTCCACAGCTCGCGAGGAAGCCACGCGGCAGGTCGGGACCGGGCCGACCTGCCGGTGTCTGTCGGCAGGCCGGCCTGGGTGCCTGCCGTGGCTGCCCCTTCAAGGCTCGGGTTCTGGGGCACCGGGAAGCGTGCCACGTGAACAGAGTGGCGGCGGCATCCCGACAGCAGACCAAACGAAAATGCCTGGAGAAGGCGAGCGGACGTGCTTCTGCTAGTAGCTGATCACGCCGCTTCCGCGTAATTCAGGAACCCGAGTTCCATGACGGCGCGACTTTAGGCATCAGGGATTTGACTGTCCGAAATCTCCGAGTTCCCCAATGAGGCGTTCGCGTGCCGCTTCCAACTGATCGGAGTAATTGGAAGCGAAGATCTGAGGGAGTTCCGTCTCCAGTGTCCCGCTGATCTGGAGAAGCGCTGACCAGACAGCACGGTCATCTACCAAGTTCGAGAAATCCTCTCTATGCATGACACGATCCAGCCAGGCGGATAGGACGAGGGCCTGGTCGCCCGTCAACTCAATCTTCATGCGAATCACTCCTGTGAACCCGGGCCACACAACCCTGATTCGACATCATAGGACGCCATCCCGAAGCAGATAGGTAAGCTGGTCCCCCTGGGATCGCCAACCTCCAAGGTACTCCCCGACGTTGGGTCCGCCAGCGGCAAATGAGGCATGCAGCCCGGTTGTGTCCACGTAGTGGACTGCCGGTTGCCCCCTGAAGGTCCCTTCGATTTTGCGCGTTCCGGGATTCTCCACCAGGCGTTCAACGGCCTGGACGAACTTTGCGCCGTTCTGTCGGTTGTACGGGCCGTCTATCCCGAATTCCTTTGCATGCGGGACTCCCTGGTTGTTCTTCCGCATGTAATGATGCGGAAGACGTCCGGAAGAGATCCAGTTTGAACCGCATCCAGGCCCACTGTTGTGCACCAGTAGGGAGGTGTCGCCGGCCATCACGTAGTAGGTGTGGACACTCGCGACGGTGAGGTTGTAGGTGCGTGCCTGCTTGCCAAAGGAACGATTGGCAAGTACTCGGACGGAGCTGCCGTCGTCGCTCAGCAGGCTCGCGCCGGCCTTAATTTCGTGTGCTTTGACCCAACGGTGCGCCGAGGGGCTCCAGAAGGGATGTTCGTAGGTTGCCGTCACCTTCTTTGGGCCGCTTTTCGTGGCGACCTTCAGTTCGTTGAAGTGCTTGTCGTTTTCGGTAACGATTACGCGGGTTACTCTGCGGGCAGACGTCTTCCCCGTCCTCGGGTCGGTCGCCCTAACGCGCTCGCCGACTTTGATGTCCTCGATGTTGCGCGCTGAGGCGTTGCCCAGGAGCACTTTGGTGCCGGCAAGGAAGCATTGAGTGCATCCCCGGTCGAGCCGGCGCAGGGCATCGTAGGCCCGTGAGAGCAGTTTGAGCTTGGAGCCGAAGGCGGCGTCCCGGGCGAGTTGGGTGCAGGAGTCGAAATCTCCGGTGTGTACGCACTCCTGGAGCATGCCGATGCCGACGAGGTCCTTCTCGAATTTCCAGATCTTCTCAAGGCCGGGTTCGAGTTTTGTTCCCGCGGCGAGGATGGTGCAGTAGCCCTCGTTGCGTATGCACCAGCTGGGGAAGTTGTGGGCCGCGTCGCAGCCCATGACTCCGCACATGTACTGCTCCCGGGCGATCTTCCCGGGGTCCTTGGACGCCTTCTTCTTTGCTTCGGCCTCGGCCTTGCGCTGGGCTTCCGCCTCGGCCTTGAACTTGTCGACGGCGATGTCGAAGGCGTCGCTGGCCGCCTTGTTGGCGGCGGTGGCGTCCTTGCCGGCCGCGGTGGCGGAGGCGCGGGCGCGGCGCGCTTCGGCCCAGGCGGTGTTGGCGGAGACGTGCGCCAGCTGCGCGGAGACCGCGGCGTCGGCGGCGGAGGTCGCGGCGTTGGACGCCGCGTGGTTGGCGTCGCCCTCGGCCTTGCGGGCGGTCTTGGCGGACTCGGCGGCGCGTGTGGCGGAGGCTTCGGCGTCCTTGGCGGACTTCGCCGCGTCGGCGGCGGAGTTCTTTGCCGCATCGGCCGATGCCTGGGCCTGCTTGGCGTACTTCTTCGCCTCCTCGACCTTGTGCACCGCGAGGGCGGCGACCCTGCGGGCCTCGGCGGCGTTCTGCTGTGCGGTGGCCGCGGTCCGTGCGGCTTCGGCGATGAGCTGCTGGACGCGGGCCTTATGGGTGGCGGCCAGTAGATCCTTGCGCTGGGCGGTGTACTGTCCGGATTCGATGAAGGAGTGCAGCAGCTGTGGCGGGCTCTCCAGGGCGATGCGGCCCGCGGCCTTCATCTCCGGCCCGCCGCTGTTGATCAGCTGGGCGGCGCGGACCCGCTCGTCCTCGGTGCGGGCAGTGTACTGCCCGCCGGCCAGGAACTCGTAGTACCTGTCGGTGGAGCCGGAGTTCAGCGCGGCCCGGCCGGCCTCCCGCACTCCGGGACCGCCGCGATGGATGACCTGCGCGATCTCGACGCGGAAGTCCTCGGCACCGGCCTGATACTGACCGGTCGACAGGAACGCGCTGATCTGCGCTGCGTCGCCTTTGAGGGCCTGCTCGGCAGCGGTGCGCACCGACTCCAGCGGGCTCTCCCCGGCCAGTCGCCCGACATCGACCCGGTTGTCGTGTTGGGTGGCCTGCTTCCAGCCGGTGCGGACGTACTCGGCGACGTCGGCATCAGCACCACCCAGGGCCTCCTCTGCCGCCGCCTGGCTCCATGGGCCGCTGGACTTCAACGCCAGCAGTGCGACCTTACGGCCCTTGCTCACGACATCCTTGGGGTCGACGCCGTCCTTGCCGGCCTCTGCGGCCAGGCGCTGCGCGTCGGTCTGGAACCTCTTGAGCTCCTCGGCCGCATGCGCCCGGTCGGATTGCAGCTGGTCGTTGTCTGCCTTGAGGTCCTTGGCGCGTTCGATGCCCTCGTTGGTGCGGGTGAGGATCTCCGCGGTCTCGAACTCCCGCGCCAGGCCGTAGATGTCCTTCGCCTTGTCGACCGCCGCGCTCGCGGCGTCCGCGTCCTCCTGAGCGGCCTCGGCGGCGGCGGCGGACTTGGTCGCCGCGCTCGCGGCTTCGCCAGCGTGGTCGGCGGCCGCATCGGCCGCATCGGCGGCCGCGTTGGCGTGCTTCGCCGCCTGCCTGGCGGCATCGCGTGCCTGGCCTGCGGCCGTGGCGGCCTTGCGGGCAAGGGAGGTGGCGGCGTTCGCGGCGCGGGTGGCCTCGTCGGCATGGCGACGGGCTGCCGCTGCCGCGCGTCGTGCCTCAGCAGCGCTCGCATCGGACTGACCGGCGTAATTCCCCGCATCTTCAGCGGCGTTGGCGGCAGCCTGAGCATTGGCACCGGCGGCAACGGCGTCCTGGGCGGCATCACCGGCAGCCGTCGCGGCCTTGTTCGCCTCATCGGCAGCGTCCGCACCCGCACTTGCGTCCTTCGCCGCAGCCCGCGCATCGACAGCGGCCTTCCGCGCCGCGGAAGCATCGCGCGCATTAATGGCGGCAGCGGCCGCGGCACCACGGGCTCGGGAAGCCGCCTGGGACGCGCCGGCGGCGGCAGACGCCGCCCGGGCCGCGGCGTTCGCCGCAATGTGTGCCGACTGCGTTGCCGCACGTGCTGCGCCGATGGCCTCCTGCGCGGCCGACGCAGCTTGTGACGCCGCTGTCGCCGCACGCTGAGCCGCAGCAGCAGCCTTCCGGGAGTCCTCCTTGGAAGCCGCGGCTTCCGTCGCTGCCTTCTTGGCTTCCTTCTTGGCCAATTCCGACGCGGTTACGGCGTGTGCGGACGCCTTCTTGGCGGCCTCGGTCTCCGACTTCGCCCGCCGGCCCGCTTCCTTGGCCTGGGCGGCCAACTCCGCGACGGAGGTCTGTTCTTCGTCGCGGGCACGTGCCACGTACTGGCCGACCGCAAGGAATTCCCGAATATCGTCCGCGGAACCGTTCAGCGCGATCCGCCCGGCGGTACGGACCTCCGGACCACCAGAATTCATAATCTGCGCGAGCTCGACGCGCTGATCCTCATCCCGCTTGGCATACTGGCCCTCGTCAAGGAATTTCCGGATGTCTTCAGCGGAACCGTTCAGCGCGGCACGCCCGGCCTCCCGAACACCCGGGCCGCCCTCATTGATGACCTGCGCAACCCGAACCCGCTGGTCCTCAGCAAGTGGCCCCTGCCAGCCGTCTTCCAGGAAAACTGCCAGGTCTTCGGGAGACTCATCGAGAGCCTTGCGCGCGGCCTCCTGCAACGCTCGACCGCCCACGTTCGCCTTCTGGGCAGCGGACACCCGGTTGTCCTGGAATGTCTCATCTTCCAGGGCATTGAGGAAGTGTTGTACATCGTCATCGCTACCTACCAGGGCGGCTTCCGCGGCGGCTTTGACCCCCGGCCCCCCGGCCCTCCAGAGCTCAATGACTGTGGCCCGGTCGGTGAGGGGGGCGGAGCCGAAGCTTTCGTCGGACCCGGTGGCTCCGTCATCTGCCCATGCTGATGGAGGCGCGAGCAGACCTGTCAATAGCGCCAATAACAAGCCCAGGTGCAGCACGCGTGTCGTGCCGAATATCCCTCTTCGCCCTTTGTGCGAATATCTTCTTCGTCTCAAGGAAATTCTCTTCCCGCTGGCCGGCAAGCCTCGTTACCGGAAAACAAATACCAACGGGGGGAGCATATCCATACTGTGCACTGTGGAACGCACGGGATTTTCAACGCTTTGCGTTGCGAAAAAACGATGAATGACGGGAATCCGCCCTCGTGGATCCCTGCTTCTCGATGATTACCTACGGAAAAACGGAGTGGATCCTAGCACGCAAAAACGAACTGGCGAGTCATCAAGTGACTGATGTCACATTGCTTAGATTCCTCGCAAACCAGCCCTGTCCGATTTTGGCTGTGGTTTCGTGATACCTTCCCTCCGCTCTTACGCTGTCATGACAACCACGGGGGATCGCGGATGCGCTGTCACCCTGTCCGGAAGGACCGCCGGTGAGATCTCGTACCCGCAGCTTGTTACTTGCTGCCGGCCTGTTCGGCGCTGTGGTCGGCCTGCCGTCGCTGTGCCCTGCCGCCGCCGCCCCGACTGCGTCGGCCGCCGATCAGGAACCGCCTGCCGCGGTCGAGGAGTTCGACTACCCGGACGCGGCGAAGATCCTCGAAACCAAGAAGATCAAGCTCATCAAGGGCGACGGCCACCTCCTGCTCGCCGATTGCGGGAACTCCCCTCAGCAGGTCAAGGTCTGGACGCGCGGCGGCGACTTCTGCTTCCAGGCCAACGCCAAGCACGGTTACGTCACCCTGGAAGTCCGCCAGGTATGGGCGCTGGAGACCGCGAGCCATCCCATCAGCGCCGACCTCACCTCCCGCGGCAAGACCGAGACGGTGAACGTCTCCAAGTCCGGCCCCCAGAACGGCTATCAGAGTGTCGGTGAAGGCACCACCAGCGACCCGACGGTGCTCGTCGAGCTTCGCGTCACCGGTTGACTCGGACCGGCAGTCCTCCCCGCGCCTCGCGCACCCGCCCGGCGCCCCTGATCGGGGCAGCGACCGGCTGGTTCGAGCAGCAGCCTCGACTGCGGCGCTCCCGGCCCGTCCGTTCCAACGGCCCACGCGGTAACTCACACCAAAGGAAAGAACATGTCTGGCATACGCTCTCGCCGAGCGTGGACGGCGTTATCCATGGCCGCTGCGCTCGCGAGCAGTGCACTGGTCACCGGCTCGGCACACGCCGTCTCGGGGGAGACCGCCGCGGACGCCGCCTATGCGTTCACCGCGAAGCTCGACATCGAGCGCGACGGCGGCAGGCGCAGTTGCTCTGGCGCGCTGGTCGACAAGCAGTGGGTGCTCTCCGCCGCCCGGTGCTTCGCCGCCGATCCCGGCAAGGACTTCAGGATCGACGAGGGCGCCCCCAAGGGAAAGGCGACTGTGACCGTCGGGCGCACCGACCTGTCGGGTGATGCCGGCAGCGTGAGGGACATCGTCGAGCTGGTGCCCTACGCGGGGCGCGACCTGGTGATGGCCCGGCTCGCCCAACCGGTGACCGGCGTGAGCCCTGTGACCGTCGGCACGAGTCCGGTCGCCACGGGGGAGCAATTGCAGGTGGCGGGCTTCGGTCGCACCAAGACCGAGTGGGTCCCGGACAAGCTCCACACCGCACCGTTCACGGTCGACGCGGTCCAGAACGCGACGATCGGCATCACTGGTAAGGACGCGGCGGTGTGCCAGGGTGACACCGGTGGTCCGGCCTTGCGTGACAGCGCTGGGCGCGTCGAGTTGGTCGCCGTCAACAGCACCTCCTGGCAGGGCGGTTGCCTGGGCACCGACCGGGCCGAGATCCGCACCGCCGCCGTGGATGTCCGGGTGGACGACCTGGCCGACTGGGTGCAAGGAGTGCGCTATCGACCGGTCTTCGCCGCCGCGCCGTGGGGGAAGGCAACGCACATCGCCTCGGGGTACTTCACCGGCGGCTCGGCCGGCGGCACCCGGCACATGGACATGATCGTGCGCTGGAGCGACGCGGAAGTCACCCTCTACCAGGGCTCCGACGACAAGGACCCGCGCCACCCCTTCTCCGCCGAATACCAGCTGGCCAAGGCGCCGGCACCGGGCAAGACGAGCATCTGGCAGCACGTCAAACAGATCACCGGCGCGAGTTTCGGTGGCGGATCGGACGGGCTGGTCGTGCGCTGGGGCGACGGGGAACTGACCCAGTACACCCACGTTGACGCCAAGGGCTTGCACGGTGAGAAGCAGCTCGCCAAGGCCGGCAACACCGTGTGGACGCACGCCCAGCAGATCACCGCGGGCCGCTACTCGACCAACCAGCAGCGTGACGATCTGCTCGTGACCTGGGACGACGGCCGCGTCACCCTCCACCCCGACCTGGACACCAACGGCGTGGCGGACAAGTCCCAGAAACTGCTCGCCAAGAAGAACACGACCTGGTCGCATGCCACTCAGATCAGCGCCGGCGAATTCACCGGGAAGCGGACCGGCGACCTGCTGGTGCGGTGGTCGGACGGCGAGGCCACCCTCTATCCGGGTGTCGATGCCGCTGGCTTCCACGGGGAGATCAACATCCGGCCGAAGAAGTCGGCCTGGATCAACGCGACCGTGGTGAACGCGGGGGCCTTCGTCGCCAACGAGCGTCCCCATGACGTCATCGTCCGGTGGGCCAACGGAAAGGTCGGGCTCTACCCGGCCGTGGACGCCACCGGAACACCCGACGAGGTCAAGATCGTCGGATGAGCCGCCATCGCGTGATGCGACGGGCCAGCGGTAGCTGACCGACGCATCACGCGGCATCGCTGGCACCTCCGGCAGGTCCGATCCGCCCGCACCCGCCCTCCCCACCGTGACATCACAAACGGAAGGTTCCGTGAGACGCATACCCTGGATGCGCGCCACTGTCTTGGCGCTGTGCACAACACTGGCTGTCACCTCCCCAGCCGCCGCTCTGCCCGGCGGGGTACCGGGCTCCGTCCCCGAATCCGCGACCACGAGTCCGCGAACGGACTCTCCAGGCACTGGGCATGACCCTCACCACGACCTGACCGAGGAACAGGACGACAAGGCAAGGGAGTCCCAGCGGTATTGGACCCCCGAGCGCATCCGCGCCGCAGTTCCGGCGGACACCCTTCGGTCCCGCATGACGGACAGCCCACCGCGGCCAGGAGCGGGCCAGCGACGCAAGCGGTCACTGGCGGGTGAGCCGACCCGTCAGGTACCCGAAGGCATCGCCACAGTGGGCGTGTTCTTGATCCGCAGTACGGACGGCTCACCCACGCCGGACCAGTTCTGCACCGCCAGCGCAGTGGCCTCGCTGACCAAGAGCCTGGTCATCACCGCAGCCCACTGCCTCAAGGGTGACACTCGCCACCGGGACTTCGCCTTCGTGCCCGGCTACCGCACGGGCGCATCGGCGAAGGACCAGGCGGGGGAGACGCCTTACGGCGTCTTCCCGGTCCAGGAGGGCGAGATCTGGATCGATGCCCGCTACCGTGCCGCCACCCCCGACGACGATGTCGACTTCGCCTTCCTGCGCGTCGGCCCCAACACCGCCGGCCAGCTCCTTGAGGACGCCGTCGGACGGGGTAACGAACTCACTTCCGTCCCCACGGCGAAGCTCGCACGCAAGAATGTGTCACTCATCGGCTACCCGGGTGGCCAGAAGACTCCGCTGCAGTGCAGCAACGACACCAACGCCTTCCAGGGCCGCTTCATGGAGATCGCCTGCGACGGCTTCCGCTCCGGCGTCAGCGGCGGCCCCTTCCTGGAGAACTTCGACGGCCGCAGAGGCGACCTCGCCGGCATCATCGGCGGCTACAAGACCGGCGGCCTGTACGACCACACCAGCTACGCCTCACAATTCGACGACGACGTCTTCCGGCTCTACCGGCAAGCAGTCACCGGCACGCCTCCGGACCCCGACCCGAGCACGGGAACGTCCATGGGCAGCGCCGACACCTGGACCCACGCCCGGGTCATGACCACCGGCCGATTCCAGGCCGACTCGGTACGCAACGACGTCGGCGACCTGCTCGTGGGCTGGTCCGACGGCGAACTCTCCCTCTACCCCGGCAACGGCACATACGGCTTCGGCAAGGACGTTCAGCTCCTGAAGGACAACGCATGGCAGCAAGCTGCGGTCATCACTGCCGGGAACTTCACCGGAGGAACCAACGACGACCTCCTGGTGCGCTGGACCGACGGCAGACTGACCCTCTACAAGGACGTCAACGCACACACCAAACTGACGGACAAGGTGGAACTCAAGGGTCCCAACAACACATGGACCCACGCGAGCACGATCGCTGCCGGGCGCTTCGGCGGAGGAAACACTCGCCGCGACGACCTCGTGGTCACCTGGACCGACGGTGAAGTAACCCTGTACTCCAACGTCGACGCCAAGGGGCTGCACGCCGAGAAGCAGCTCGTCAAGCCGCCCGACACCACCTGGCCACAGGCCCGGAACGTCTCAGCGGGCGACTTCCGCCCCGACACCGGAGACCAGGACCTCTTCGTCCGCTGGAAAGACGGCGAAGTCACCGCTTACGACAACATCACCGCAGCGGCCTTCGCACGCGATCACCGACTGCGGCCGGCCAAGTCCCCATGGCGCCAAGCGCTCCTGGCCACGGTCGGCACCTTCGGCGGACTCACCCGTCAGAACGACGTCGTCGCCCTCTGGCCCGGAGGGAAATTGACTCTCCACCCGGACACGACCAGCGCATCCCTGCCCGCCGAACGTGTCCTTGTACCCCAGTAATCACCCGGCCTTTCGGTGCCACCACAATGCTGTTCGTCCTGTTACTGCCGAACCTTGCGCCTCTGCCCCATAGGGCGACATGGCTGGCGTACCGTCGCCCGTATATCCCGGACCACCCCTGACCGCGAACGATCTCCGACGCCTCGTTGAGGATCCTGTCTTGGCACAGGCCGTCCAACGTCAGCCCAGGCAGAAGGTACTGGCTGACCCGCTGCGGCAGCGACTGCACGAGGTCTGCTGACGGAGCTAAACGGGGCCTTGGGCTGGATGCCTTGCCGTATCTCTTCGGCTTCCATTGGTGCCGGGTTACGGGCAGTGTTGTGGGTGGGGTGGGTTGACCAGCATCTATGCAGCTCAGAGGTGGTGCGGGGTGGCTTTGGTGTATGTGCATGTGTCACCACGTGTAACCACCTCTGGCAGGGTGGATGCTGACTCAATGCTGACTTCTCTGACGCATGGTCAGTTAGAACTGATGCTGTGTCAGTCTGGCGACTGTGTGCCTTTAATTGGGAGGCGGGTAGCCTCGCATGCCCGAGTGGCTGGGCGGCTCGAATTTTGCGGTTGGCTCGGGCCTAAAGGGTCTGCCCTGGGGGCGTTTGGCGTCCGGGGAATTTCGTCGGAGGTGCGGCGACTGACGGTGATGTGCTGGGGTGGTGCAGCAGAAGCGTCGTGGTGGTGGAGGGCTTGCATTTCCCCTGCGTCGTCAGCTCCGACCCCTGCTCCCCATCAATCATGGTGCGACTGTAACCGCACGGACGAAGCACCTCCCGGCCTGACGCTGAGACGGGCATGCGACCCACCGGACAGGCCCTAACAGAATCCGAACGGGTGATTGGCAGCGACCTGGGGCGCCCGCGGTCCGCCCCAAGGTAGTGATCACTCCATGACCCCCCAAATTCCCAGCACCCCGAAGATCCCTGAATTGGTTTTCAAGGCGGCGCTGGCCCTGATGACGGGCAAGGGCATGAACGCGATCGACGCCGTCGCGCAGGCGAAGAAGACCGTACCCGGAGCGGCGAAGCTCGACTCGAACGATGAGCAGGAACTGCGGCTCAAGCTGGACAGAACCACGGCAGATGTGTATTACGAGGTCCGTATCCTCACTGGAGCCGAGGATGGGGGCGGCACAGACTGCGACATCGAATGCCAGTTCCTCAGGGGCGGCAAAGGGTCGGGCTGGAAGCTGCTGGACATGGCCGGCAACGACTTCGAGCAAGGCGACGACGACACCTACCAGATGTTCACGCGTTGGGATTTCGGCACCCCGGAGCGCATCGCGTTCAAGACATCCGGAACTGACGCGTGGCTGATCCAGTGGGTCAACGTCAAGGACGGCAAGACCGTGTGGCACTGCCCGAAGCTGAACGCGACGAGGCAGTGGCTCGCCAGGCGACAACGAAACATGCACGACAACGACGACAAGTATCCGTGGGCGGTGAATGAGGTGAGTTTCTTCCTCGCGCCCGGCGAATGGGCCGTCAAGGGCGAACCGAACCCGGACTGGGAGGGCAGCCCCATGGCCCCCTCGGCGGAGTACCTCAAGCGGTTCTAGGGTCTGTCCGATGGACAAGGGTCGGAAAAGCCGCGGCGTCTGGTGTACTTCACTCGCTGTGCTCGCTCCGTCTCGGCTCCTCGATTCATCCTTCGGATGCCGAGCTGCATCGCAAGGCGCCGGAGCGTCATCGATGGGGACACCTCCCATGCCCTTGGGTCCCTACAGCCCAAGGCCGTGAAGTTACGAGGTCAGGGCGGCCGTCAAGTGTGCCGCGATCTGACTGAACGCAAGACGTAGGAAGCGGAGCCCCGGTAGAACGACTTGCCGACCAAGACGAACGGTTCAAACCAGGAGCTCCGCTGTCTGCTCAGCGTGTCATCACGCGTGAAATCGCGGTAGCCAAGGGTCTGTTCGCGCCCGGACATCTGGGGGAGCTCACCCAGATCGTCCCCTTCGAGATGATCGACGAGGTGCTGGCCGAGACCGGAGCGACCGAGCTGCGGCTGCGTAAGCTGCCTGCCCGTGTCGTGGTCTATCTGCTACTTGCCGCCGCGCTGTTCGAGGAGTGCGGCTACCTGGGCGTCTGGCGGAGACTCACCGCCGCCCTGAACCCGATACCGATCCCGAAGATCACCGGGGCGGCGCCGTGGGACGCGCGGACCGGCTCGGAGTGCGCCCGATGCGCGCCCTGTTCGACCTGCTGCGCGGCCCGGCCTGCGCGATCCGCACCGGCGGCACCCGCTGGAAGAGCCTGCTGACGGTCGCGGTCGACGGCACCTACTTCGACGTCCCCGACAGCCCCCTGCACCGGGCCCGCCTGGGCGAAGGCTCCAACCAGTACGCCACCTCGGGCTACCCGCAGATCTGTTTGACCGCGCTGGTCGCCTGCGGCACCCGCGCGGTCATCGACGCCGCCTTCGGCCCCGCACCGGCGGCGAGCCCGTCTATGGCAAGCGCCTGATGTGCTCCCTGCACACGGGCATGATCGTGCTCCTGGACCGCGGGTTCTCCTCCAACACCTTCCTCGAAGCGGTCAACGAAACCGAGGCCGCCTTCCTGGCCCGCCTCTCCTCCGCCCGCAATCCACCCCTCCTGGCCCGGCACGACGACGCCTCGTTCCTCTCCCGGATCGGCCCCGTTCAGGTCCGCATAGTCGAGTGCGAGATCACCATCTGCACCTCGGCCGGACGGCAGACAGGTCTACCGGATCGCCACCAACCTGCTGGATCACCACCGCTACTCGGCGTTCGACCTGGTCAGGCTGTATCACGAAAGATGGGAAGTGGAATCGGCCTACTTCGAGATCAAGAAGACGATGCTGGGCCGCCGTGTCCTGCGCTCACGCACCTGGGCCGGCATCGCCCAGGAGGTCTACCCCTGCTGAGCACCTACCAGCTCCTGCGGACAGTGCCGCTCGACAGCTGACCGACTGTGCGGCTCGCCGACCACATGGAAGCTGATCAGCGACCGGCGCGGCTCGGCGGTATGGAAGGTCACCGGACCCAGCCGGGCAGTCGCGGTGAAAATTGGGCACGGGGAGGGAGCAGCGGTCACCGCACGGGAAGCAGCCGCGCTGGAGCTGATGTCATCGGCCAAGAGCGGCCGCGGCCTGCGGCAGACCGGCCGCATCGTCCCGGATGTGCCGATCCGCCTTGAGGTTGTCGACGGCAAGGGCAAGGTCGTGCAGGCCCAGGACCTGAACTTCTACTACGCCGAGTTCTTCCACTACGCCAACAACTTCTCCATCCCCAAGGACGGCAAGTACAGCCTGCGCGCCACGCTGGAGCGGCCGACGTTCCTGCGGCACGGCGCCAGCGGTGAGAAGCCCGCGCTGAGCGAGAAGGCCACCGCCACCTTCCGTAACGTGGAACTCAAGTCGGGGAACTGACCGGTGGCACCGACCTCCGACAGGCCGATGGCCGCTCCGGCTCCCCCGAACGCCGGGGTGCCGGGGTGGGCCACGCCTGCCGACGGCGGTAGAGCACGCGAAAACCCACCCACACCGGTCTGGGCGCTCGCCGCCTTGGGAATCCTGAGCTGCGCCGCCCTGGCGGCCGTCTGCTGGGTGGCCGGTCACCTCCACGCCGACCCGCCGCTGCAGATGGCCGCCCGCTTCTTGCACCTCGTGGCGCTTGTCGTCGGGCTGGGGCTCCGTACTCGCCGTCGACTGGTTCGCCGTCCTGTGGATGCTCGGACGACGCCGACTGGCCGATGTCCCGCGCACCGCCTGCGCACTGCAGGTCCCGATATGGCTCGGACTGGCCGGGCTGGTCGTCACCGGTCTGTTCCTCCATCCGGACCTGGCATCGCCGCTGACCCTGCTCAAACTCGGACTCGTGCTGGCCATCACCCTCAACGGCCTCTACGCCCATTGGCTCGGGCAGCGTCTCGATCGGTGCGGGGACACTCCGGTGCCTCGTCCCCTGCGCATCCAGTCCGGTGTGGCCGCCGCCGTCAGCCAGCTCGGCTGGTGGGGCGCCAGCCTGATCGGCTTCCTCAACAGCCAGTCCTGACCTGCCGACAACCGCAGGTCCTGCCCTCCTGGCTCGACGCCACCCGACGACCACGTCCTAAGGAGACCGCGTGTTCGCCAACTACTTGATCGGCCTGCGCGAGGGCCTCGAAGCGAGCCTTGTCGTCTGCATCCTCGTCGCCTACCTGGTCAAGACCGGCAACCGGAGCAAGCTGCCGCCGATCTGGCTCGGCGTGGGCATCGCGGTCGCCCTCAGCCTGAGCGTGGGCGCGGTGCTGCAATTCGGCTCCACCCAGCTGACGTTCGAGGCGCAGGAGGCGCTCGGCGGCGGCCTGTCCATCCTCGCCGTGGGCCTGGTGACCACCATGGTCTTCTGGATGCGACGCACTGCCCGCCATCTGAAGGCCGAACTGCACGGAAAGCTGGACGAGGCCCTCGCCATCGGCACCGGCGCCCTGGTGGCCACCGCCTTCCTCGCCGTGGGCCGCGAGGGCCTGGAGACCGCTCTTTTCGTATGGTCCGCCGCGCAGGCCACGGACGACGGAGCCCGCCCGCTGACCGGCGCCGTCCTCGGCCTGCTCACGGCCGTCGTGCTTGGCTGGCTGTTCTACCGCGGTGCCCTGCGGATCAACCTCGCGAAGTTCTTCACCTGGACCGGCGCCCTACTGGTCGTGATCGCAGCCGGCGTCCTCGCGTACGGCATCCACGACCTGCAGGAAGCGAGCATCCTGCCCGGCCTGGACAACCGCCTCTTCGACATCAGCGCGACGATTCCGCCGGACAGCTGGTACGGCACCCTCCTGAAGGGCGTCTTCAACTTCCAGCCGAACCCGAGCGTGCTCCAGGCAGTCTTCTGGGCGCTGTACCTGGTACCAGTGCTCTCGCTCTTCCTGCGGCCAACCCGCGCGCCGGCCACCACACCGGCAACGGCCTAGTACCTCTATACGCCTTGACCGCCAACTTTGATCTCGTCGCACACGGAGGGCATGCCGACCTCCGAGAGGTTCCGAGAGGTCTGGACAAGGAACAGGTCCTCAGGCCGCTGAACTGGGGCTTCTGCGTGGAGCGGGTGACGGGGATCGAACCCGCGCTCCGAGCTTGGGAATCAAGGGCGCTTCGGGCGCGGATTCGTTCGCTGACCTGCGGTATTGGGCGATGCCGGGACTGGTGGGGGGTGTTCTGATCGCACCCCTGCTGCCCCTTGCGGACCGCTTTGAAGGGCACGGGTGGGGCAGGGCTGTCGGCGGAGCCTGAGCAGGATCGGGGGTCATGCATCGCCGGCCACTGTCATAGTCGCGCTGGGTCCGGCGTCTCCACGCCGAGTTTGTGTCCGCAACGCCGCGTACGCGGGCCTCGGCGGGGGCTGTGAATACGGGCGTCGGTGGCGATGCAGCGGACGTGGCCACCGGCCAGGTCGGGTGTGCCCGGCTTACCGTTCCCGTCCGCCATATGAGCGCGCTTGGCGGCAGGGCGTGTGAGCCCGTGCGCCGAGGGGAATCCGTTTTCTTCGCCGCTCCCACTCCTGGAGGTCTCCGTGGCCCATACCCTCGACGGCGCACCCCGCACCGGGTCCGAAGCGCCCGCAGCGGAGCGCTTTCAGGCCGTCGTCAGCGAGGCCCTCAGCCAGGACATCATCATGGCGGCCGACGTCCACGTGGACCGGGACAGCCCCGCCCCCGTCGCCGTCTTCCGCAATCCGTTCCGCCGCTCCAAGGACAGTCCGGCTCCGCACGAGGCGCTGGTCATCAGCAAGACCCAGGGCGCCACGGCGCTTCTGCACGTGGCCCCGGACCCGGCGTCGCCGAGCGGCTGGAGCGCAAGCGAGCCGTTTACAGCGGAGCACCGGCCCAGCGAGGTCGTGGTCATCGCGCGCACCGAAGGCCCGAAGCCGTACGTGGAGTGCTTCTTCCTGGCGGACGGCAACGCCTACCGTTCCTGGCTGACGGACGGGAAGACCTGGCACACACCCCAGCTCGTGGGGGCCCGGGACATGGGCATGAAGGCATTGAAGGTCTCGTACCTTGACCACGATGTTGCCGGTAGCGAGCGTCTGGAACCCGTGGTCTCGGCCGGCTACGGCGCGGGCGGCTATGTCCTCGGTCCGATGAAGCCCTCTTCGGTCCCCGTCAAGCTCGACGCAAACGCCCAGTTGGCCTATATGGGCGCTCACCGCTGGGTGGCCGCCATGGTCGACGACGAGGGCTATCTGGTGACCAACTGGGGCCGCTTCGGCAGTGAGGGCGGCAGGGACCGGCAGGTGCTCGAGGCGGGCCCGCGGGGCAGCGTCAAGCGCGTCGTCGCAGCCTTCGCCCATCCCCACCACGTCGTGTTCCTGGTGCAGAACACGAACAACACCCTCTTCATGTGGGATTGCGACAGTCAGGGCAAGACGTTGTCCCAGCAGCGGCTGGGGCCCGTGGTGCTCACCAGCCCGGCGGCCCATGTGTCGGGGACCCAGCACAAGGGACTGCTGCCCTGGGATCTGTACGGAGTCGACACCAAGCACCAGCTGTGGGCGCTGCGACAGAACCCCGACAAGCCCCACAACACCCATGGCGTGCCGAACTGGCTGCCGCCGCTCCCCCTCGACCAAGGGGTCACCGGGGTGGCGACCAGCGCCGAACCTGCCGACGTCCCCACACTGTTCTCGTGGGCCGAGGACCGCCCGGGGTTGCGCATGGAGACCCAGGACGCCGCGACCGGCATGTGGCGTGAGACCGCTGTACGGACGCCGCAGTCCAACGCGTACGAGGTCACGCACTACCGGGTCCAGGCAACTGTCACCAACGCGGCGGGTGTGCCCGCGGTGGGCAAGAAGGTGACGCTGCGCTGCGGCGAGAAGGCATCCGCCTGCACCGTCTCCGTACAGAACCATGTGGTGCTGCTCGGCCGGGAAGGCGTCGAACTGACCACGGACGCCTTCGGCAAGCTGGCCTTCGGAGTGACGCCCGACGGGCTGAGCAGTTCGGCGCTGGAACTCTCTGGTGAGGGACTGGAGACGGTCGCCATCCAGCCCGGGCATGCAGTGCACACCTACCTGTCCGGTACGGGCACACTGCGCGAGACCGATCCGGACGGATCACTGCCGCAGTTCACCAAGGACGGCAATGCACTGCGGGACGCCAAGAAGCGTGGGCCCGAGGGCGGTGCGCTGGCGCCGCGGGCACAGGACGATCAGCTGGCGACGATCGCCGCACAGGCGATCCAGCACACCGCCATGGTGGGCCTGGGCCGGCCCCTCACGGAGGGTGCCGCGGGGTTCCGCGTCATCATGCCGAGCCAGCCCGACGGAACGGCGGTGGCGGAGCCGGGCGCGCACAGGTTCGTCCTGCTGCGCACCGCGCGGGACATCGAGGAGCACCGTGCGGATCTGCGGCGCCGGGGCGACGGCGCCGAGGGGTATGGCTGGGCCCCGGTCGACTGGGTCGTGGATAAGTGGAACCAGGTCGTCGATGGCGTCGAGGGCCTCACCAAGGAGGTGTACCGGAAGCTCACCCAGTACGGCGGGGACTTGATGCGCGGCATCAAGAACGGCCTGATCAAGCTGGAGGACGCGGTCCTGGACGGAACCAAGAAGATCTCCGAGATCGCGGTGCGGATCGGGACCCAGATCGTGAAGGGCCTCAAGATCGCCCTGCACGGGCTGGAGCAGGCGGCGCACTTCGTAGCCGCCGTCTTCAAGAAGCTCCAAGCCCTGATCCAGCAGGTCATCGACTGGTTGAAGGCCCTGTTCGACCTGCCGGCGATCTGGCGCACCAAGAACGCGCTTGAGGAAGCCATCACCGGCATGGTGCCCCTGATGCGGGGCGGGGTGGACCGGGCCAAATCGGCCGTGGACAGGTGGATGGACCAACAGCGCGGCAATGTCGGCGAGTACATGGGAGCCATCCGCGAGCACGAACACGGCAAGACTCGGCTCGGCTCGGTCCCCGGCTGGGACGACGCCATGAAGGTCGTGCGAGCCGGCGGCAGTCTCCACTCCAACTGGATCCTGGACAAACTGATGAGCGCCGGCGGCGTCGACCTGCCGGACAGGAAGCAGGACGACGCGGTCGAGAGGGCGGCGGCCGAGCTCGACAGGAAGGTCTCCGAAATCCAGGGAGACTTCCTCCGGGCCACTGAGCAACTCGTCGTCGCGATGCAGGGCCTGGGCTCGCACGAGGCATTCAGCAAGAAGACCCTGGCGGATCTGGCGGATGCCTGCGCTCCCACTCTGGAGGCGCTCATCGGCACGGCGAAAGCCCTACTGGATACCTTCGCCGATCTCCTCAAGGCGGCACTGGACGCCTTCGAGCGGATGCTGACCAGCGAACTCGGCGGGGTCCTCGACGACATCTGGAAATGGATCTGCAGGCTCATCGGCAAAGACCACGCGCCGCTCACCCTGGCGGGCTTCGGGGCCCTGCTCGCCGCCCTGCCGGTCACCTTCGGCTACAAGATCGCCAAGGGAGATGCGAAGGCGGAGCCCTTCCCCAAGGGCCGGCTCCCCCGTTTCCTGTCGGGCGGGTCTGACGACACGGACCTTGACGAGGCCGACGCCACGAACCCGTTCGGCGCCATGGCCCTGGCGGCAGGGCTGTTGCAGGTCGTCTCCCTTATCCCGGCCCTCGCCGGCGACCTGATGAGTGATGCACCGGGCTGGCTCACCGGGGTCGGCCTCGCCTGGGCGGGCGCCGTCTTCCTCCTCGCTCATGCCTCGATGGAGGCCGGGGCCTGGAAGGACATCACCGACCTCGGTGTCCTGTGGACCGTCTTCGCCGGGGTGAGCGGAACCGCGATCATCGGGGCGGCGATCGGCGCCGTGGTCATGTACTGGAGCAAGCGCAAAACGATCGGTCCGATCCTGCTCAGCGTGTTCGGTGGCGTGAGCCTGCTCTGGGCGGGCTACCAGATCTACGCCCGCAAGGTGACGGGTGCCGGGCCGGTCACGGCCGCGGTCATGTCCCCGATCGCGCCGCTGACGGCCTTCCTGAACCACCCGGAGTGCCGCAACGAATACACCGTCCCCCTCAAATGTGTGATCGACGCGGTCTGCAACGCGGTGCCGGGCACGCTGGTGGTGATGGAAGCCAGCCGGCGCAGCAGCGTCGTGCTCGGCTAGAGAACAGGCAATCCCCAGGCCCACGACCTGGGGATTGTGCCCAGAGCGAGCGCCTGGCTCTCGGTCACCTGACCGGGAGCCGGCTGCGTCGCTGGTGAGCTGAGTCCCGCCCAGTGCTGCTCACGTCGCGATGTCAAGGTCAGCGATGAACGCCTCATCGTTTTTTGAAAGTGGATTCGCGCAGCGGTCGTCAGTTGGTGGCGCGGATCACAGAAGCGCGTTTCGCTGTCGTCATCCCACGGCTATGCGCACCAACGAACTCGCCATCGCCTACCCACCGCGGTTTTTGATGAGCCAGAGGGATGCCACCGTGAAGGCGATGTCACACAACTCCCGCTGGACCAGGTGACGTATGGGCCGCTGGAGGCAGCAGTACCCTGGTGCCACAACTAGCACCGAGCCTCGAGCCTGGACGCTGCGGAGGTCTGGACCACGGCGTGCCGCATGACCCTGGGGAGCCGGCCCGTTTCCCGGCGTGGCGCCGCCAATGCTGACTTTGTGCTGACTTGCTGACCTTGAAAAGCCCCTGACCTGCAACGATGCCTTGCCATGCCTCTTCGGCTTCCACTGGCACCGGGTTTGGGGCAACGTTGCGGGTGTAGTGGGTTGGCCAGCGTCTATGCAGCTCAGAGGTGGTGCAGAGCGGATTGGTGCATGTGCATCTGCCGCCATCTGTCACCGCCTCTGGCAGGGTGCATGCTGACTCAATGCTGACTTGACTGACGTGACGTCAGCTTAGTCGGATAAGGCGTCACATCAGTCGCGTCGCGTGCGTGGGATCCAGCAGCGGACGGGCTCGGATGCTGAGCGCATCAGCTGTCGGTCCCCTGCGGACAGCCCTGGGCGGAACTCGCGGGTTAGGCGGTTGGTAGAAATTTGCGCAGGACCGCGAGGTGGACGATGCGATTGCCGCAATACCGGCACGTGTACTGGTCGCGTTTGTAGATCCGCACGAGCTGCCCCATGGGGACATTCCCGTGCCGGGGGATGGTGGGCCAGCCGAAGGCAATGGTGGGGATTGGCCAACCGCCCTTCCTTATCTGCCTCGACCCGAAACGCTAGTGGCGTGCTGGAACGCATTTCGGGTCTTGTCGGCGCGGTCGTTGGTGCAGCCGCTCCTGTCATCGTGGGGCGGATGCAATGCGGCGTGGCCCAGCGCCTGCTCAGCCAGGTGGGGCTTCATGACCACGGCACGGCTGTTCTCAGACCCCGTGATCCACTTGCACCGAGCGTCCAAGACTCGGGGGAAACGCCATTTCGCGGGTGCCATCCGTCATCCTTGAGGGATGGCACGACGCGGTCGCACAGCACGCCTCCGGATCAGCTCGCGATGCTGTTCCTTCGAGTGACGGGGCTTGTCTGGAGCGCTGCCTTGACGCGCTCTGCGGCGCGTTCGCCGGAAGCCAGCGCTGAGTTTGTTGTGCTGAACGAGAAGTAGTCGCCGGCCAGCTGGACGCGCGCTTGGGGAGCGAGGCAACGGATGAACTGCTGCAGTTCCTGGTAGCCGCCTGCTGGCCGGACAAGGCCGGCCAACGGGTGGTAGTGCACCAGGCTGGTGGTCTGGTGGGCGGTGATGTGTTTGGCCAGATCGGGGATGGACCTGCCGAGTACGTCGAGAGCCGCGGCGGTGACCTCTTGGTCTTTGCTGTCCCGGTGCAGATGACTCCAGTGGGGATGGAAGCGAAGGGAGATCAGGCCCTTGCCGGCGGGCACCCGGCCGGGCGCACGGATGTGGTCGATCGTGACGTAGTTGAGGTCGGGGTTCTCGCGCGGTGGGCAGAACGCTGCCAGGTAGTCGACCGGCGGAGGGCTGTCGAGTCCGAAGTGGACTCCGAGGTCGGGTGCGTAGCGTTGTTGGGACAGGTAAGCGCGCTGCGTGGCCGACAGCCCGGGAACGATGCCGGGGACCTGTGGTGCGGGTACGGCGACCACGCACGCCTCGGCTTCTTCCACCTGAGGGGGCGCTGTCCCTTCCTGCCAGCGGACGCGAACACCACCGGACCTCTCTTCCACGCTGGTCACCTGGGCGCCCAACCGGACAGGGACCTGCTCGGCCAGCCGTCGCGGCAGGACATCGATGCCCCCGTCGAAGTTGAAGCACCGCTTCCCGATCAGTACTTGTGCGGCGATGAATGCGCCCATGACCGACAGTTCGTTTGCGGGGGCGTAGTAGAAGGCTGAGCACAGCGGGCGGATCAGATAGTCCGTCACCTCTTCGCTGAGCCTTTGCGAACAGTAGTCCTCCACGCTCCGGTCATCGAAGGCCGCGCCACCCGACATGTCGTCGAAGCGGATGGAGCCGGCGATTCGGTGGGCGTCTTTGAGGAGGTTGAGCGCGGCGAGCTTGGCCCGCCAGCTCAGCAGGCCGGTGCGCAGGAGGTCGGTCCGGCGGTGGCAGCGGAACTGGTGGACTTTCCCATCGCGCACGATGCCTACGACGTCGCTGCTGGCACGCATCTCCTTTTGAAGCCCGGCGTCGGCCAGAAGGTTGACCATTTCACGATAGTTGTAGGACAGCCACATGGCGCCCAAGTCCAGCTGGTAGCCGTCGTGAGTGAGGGTGCGCATGCGCCCTCCCACGTGCTGATCGCGTTCCAGCACGGATACCGAGAAGCCCGCTTCCTGCAGTCGGAAGGCAGCGGCCAATCCGGCGATTCCGGCGCCCACGACGACGACTCGCCGTTGCTTGCCCGCCAGCTCGGTGGGCCTGTTGGAGGTTTCCATTGCTCGGCCTTTCTCCTTCAGTGGGTGCGTGTCCCATACCGGTGGTTCGTGGCCTGTGTTGCTACGCGGTACCGGATGGTGGCAAGGGACCAGTCGAGCTCACCCCGCATCATGTACTCGATGCCGGATCTGCATCCGTCCACCACCGCGCGCTCTTCCGCGGCCACATCGAGCCGTTGGTACATATCAGGAAGACGGGCCGCGTGGCTGAGGTATTCCGCCACGCGATGCGCGAAGAGCTTCTCCGCGGCAGTGACGGCCTGCTGCAGGCCCTGGTTCGCATTCTGCGCCATGAGCAGAACCAGGTTGTGTTTCTCCTTGCCGGCGACTTCCTTGCTGAGACTGATCAGGTCATTCATTACGCACATGACCAGCCCTGCTGTGCGCACCAGTTCGCGGTATTCGGGTGCGGCGCGAACACGGTCGGGAACAAGGCCCCCGCCCTGTTCGAGCTCCACAAGGTCGATGACCGCTCCCCAGGCGAAGGTCTCCAGGCGCTGCTCCGTGTACTCCGTGAGCGATGGGAAGTGTTCCAGGGTGCGCTGGTGCACCTCACGCGCAACGGCGGTGGCGAAGACCGTCAGGTTGTCGGCGATCTGCGGCCACAGTCGTTCCCGTGCGGCGAGGATACGATTCATGATCGACTCCAGTGCGAACAGCAATGGCCCGGAGCCCTGTGGTACGCCAGCGCCGTGGACCACAGCGGCTACCTCGGTCGCGATGGCCTTGGCGCGTACGGGGTCCCGCCCGAGACGCCCGACGTCGAACTGGTCATCGAAGAGGTACATCCAGATGATGAGTTCGGCGATCAGTTCCAGGTCTGCCGAGTTCGCCAACGGGTAGACCCTGGCCAGAAGTTCGTCGTACCGGGCGGAAGTAAACCGCTCGACCGCTTCCGGTTCTTCTATCAGACCGAGCTCTGTAACCCACTGCGTGAGGTAGGAACCCAGCCGGTCGGCGTGAGGGTTGCGTCCCGCCGGGAAGGGCAGGTGTAGTTCGGGATGATTTATCTCGCGCATACCGTCGAACCAACCCCTGTCTTGATTTCTTTGATCGTTCGACTCCGACATCCTCATTAACTCCTCGCAAGGCGAGTGGCAATTCTTATGCCACCTTCGCTGCCGTCGAGGGAACTCCTTTCTCGCTGCCTCGTGCACGTCGTTCAGGCATGGAGGGGTGACGGTTACGGTGCGCCCCTAATTCACCTTCACCGGCAGGGATCGCAGCCCGCGGATTATTACGCCATTTCTCCAGTGGAGGTCACTCTCGCGGAAGTCTCCTCGGATCTCACCAGTGCCCCTGAACAGTGCATTGAAGCCGACCTCGCCGAAGAGCCGGGAGTAGTGTGCCCCTAGGCAGTAGTGAATTCCACGGCCAAAGGTCAAGTGGCCGGTGGCATCTCGCTCAATGTCGAACGCGTCAGGGTCTGGAAATTTTCGTTGGTCGCGGTTTGCCGCCGCCAGGGATACGAGGATTGCCTGTCTGGCACCTATGGCCATGTCTCCGATTTTCGTTTCCTCGGTGGTGTACAGGGTCGGCGCGGTCTCCACAGGTCCTTCGAACCGCAGGGTCTCCTCGACGAGGGCCGCGACGAGAGTGTGGTCACTGCGGACTTTCTCCATCTGGCCGGGGTGGCGGAGCAGCGACAGCACTCCGTTTCCGATGAGATGCACTGGGGCCTCGTAGCCCGTGAGCAGGATGAGGAAGGCCGTTGCGATGATCTCCGCGTCGGTGAGTTGCTCCTGTTCGTCACAGGCGGCAACGAGGTGACTGATCAGATCGTTCGCCGGAGCGGCGCGTTTCACCGCGACCAGTTCGCGCAGGAGATCGTAGATTTTCTCCAGTGCGTGACCGACCTGCGGCCGTTCCTCCGGGTCCGGCGTGGCGCAGTGATCCATCCAGCGGAAGAATTCCGTGCGGCATGCTGGATCCAGCCCGACGAGATCGCTAATGACGGTGACGGCGAAGGGGACGGAATAGTCGGCGATCAGATCGGCCCGGCCTGCGGCGACAATCTGGTCCACGAGACGGTCTGCGACGTTTTCCATCTTCCGCCGCATGCTGGTCACCTGCCGCGCGCTGAATGCCGAGGACACCAGTCGTCGAAGCCGTGTGTGTTCAGGGGGATCACTGTTGAGCATATGGCGTTCAACCATGCTCCTCACATGCCCTGCGGTGGTTCCCCAGCCCACCGCCGTTCCGTTCTCTTGGTGGCCAACCCGGCTCGACCTCGTGTCGGTGAGCGCAGCAACGGCTTCGTCGTATCCGACGACGAGAATGGCATCTGAGCCCTGCGGTGTCGTGATCAAGTGCGCCGGTGCTGCATGACGCATCGATGCGTACAACGCATGGGGGCATTGTTTCGCCGTCGTGGAGAACGGCTTGACATTGGGTTCAGGCGCATTCGAATCAGGCTCCCTCTTCATGCCACCTCCCGAATCACTCAGAACGTTCATTGCTTCTCTGGGGCGAACAGTCGCTTTCTCTCCGTGGAACACCGCTCAGATGGCCACTCGGGCATCTCGAGTGAGGTCAGTTCCCGGGGCAGGGCGAAGCGTTGGTGTTCTTCGGTGACGGTGACGGTCGCGACGTCGCCGTATCCACAGGAAGCCAGTCGTCGCAAGACCGCGTCGACGAGGATCTCGGGCACGGAGGCACCGGAGGTGACACCGACCGTAGTGACTCCTCTGAGCCAGGCCGCGTCGATCTGTTCGGCGTGGTCGACGAGGTGGGCGCTGGGAGCGCCGGCATTCCGGGCGACTTCGACGAGTCGCGCGGAGTTGGAGGAGTGGGCGGAGCCCACGACGATCACCAGCTCTGCCATGGCTGCCATCTGTTTGACTGCAAGCTGGCGGTTCTGAGTGGCGTAACAAATGTCGTCGCTGGACGGGGAGATCAGCCGGGGAAATTTCTCCCTCAGGGCGTCCACGGTTTTCATGGTCTCGTCGACCGACAGTGTGGTCTGAGAGAGCCAGACAACCTTGTCCGGGTTCCGGACCTTGACGTTCTGCACGTCGTCCAGGCCGTCGACGACCTGGATGTGGTCGGGTGCTTCGCCGCTGGTGCCGATGACTTCTTCGTGGCCTTCGTGGCCGATGAGGAGGATCTCGTAGCCCTCGCGGGCGAAGCGGACGGCTTCCTTGTGGACTTTGGTGACCAGGGGGCAGGTGGCGTCGATGACGGTGAGTTGCCTCCGGGCGGCTTCCTGATGGACGGTGGGCGCGACCCCGTGGGCGGAGAAGATCACCACACTGCCCTCGGGTACCTCGGCGGTCTCCTCTACGAAGACCGCGCCCTTCTGCTCCAGGATCTTGATGACGTACTGGTTGTGGACGATTTCGTGGCGTACGTACACCGGCGGCCCGTGCAGTTCGAGGGCTTTTTCCACGGTGGCGATGGCGCGGTCCACGCCGGCGCAGCAGCCGCGTGGAGCCGCCAGCAGGACGCGTCGGCGGTTCATGACGCACGCTCCGTGGCGAGTGCCGCGACCTGCCGCAAGGCATCGGCCGCGGCGGGCGGGCAAGGGATGCTCCTCAGTGCGGTGAGGGCTTGTCCGTAGCGGGTGGTGATCATGTTCTCCACGGCGGCGCGGGCTCCGTTGGCGTCGAGGACGTCCCGGATGTGTGCCGCGCCGTCCTCGGTCAGGCCCGGATCGCCCACCATTTGGTGTAGGTACCGTCGTTGGGCGGGGGTCGCGTGCTGGGTGGCGAGAGCGAGCAGGACGGTGTGCTTGCCTTCACGCAGGTCGTCCAGGACGGGTTTGCCGGTCTGGTTCGGGTTGCCGTACACGCCCAGGAGGTCGTCGCGGAGCTGGAAGGCTTCACCCAGCGGCAGCGCGAAGGCGGTCAGGGCCTCGTGGAGGGCGGGTTCGGCTCCGGCGAGGACGGCTCCGGTGTGCAGGGGTCGCTCGATGGTGTATTTCGCGGTCTTGTATCGGATCACGCGTAGGGCTGCGGCCACATCATCCATGGGCCCCAGGGGAGCCGTGAGGTCCAGGTACTGGCCGTAGATGACTTCCTCGCGCATCGCATCAATCACGCGTCGTGCGGCGGTGAGCCGGGCGGGCGGGTGGCCCGCACTGTGCAGGAGTTCGTCGGACCAGGCCATGGCCATGTCGCCGGCCAGGATCGCGCCGCTGGTGCCCCACCATGCCGCGTCGTGGCCTCGCCTGCCGGGGTGGCAGGCGGCGAGAGCGTGGTGGACGGTGGGCCGTCCACGGCGAGTCGGGGTGCGGTCCATGATGTCGTCGTGGATGAGGCAGAAGGCGTGGAACATCTCCAGCGCCGCCGCCGTCCGGACGATGGGCGTGAGGTCGCCGTGGCCGCCGCCCGTGTGCCAGCCGATCACACACAGCATGGGGCGCAGCCGTTTCCCGCCCGCGTCCAGGAATTCCTGCAGGGTCCAGGGGAGGTCGGTGGGCAAGCGCATTTGCTCGGCGACTCGGGCCTTGGATTCGAGGAACTCGCGTAGCACACCGTCAACTTGGGTGGGTACAGCGGCCAGGTCGATGGGCGGGGTGGTCAGGGACGAGATTGTCATGAGCCTCCGCCTCCCGGTGCGGGGTGGTTCTCTTCCGTCAGGCGCAGGGCTTCGTCGATCAGGGTGTCGACTACCTGGTGCTCGGGAACGGTCTTGACGACCTGCCCGCGCACGAAGATCTGGCCCTTGCCGTTGCCGCAAGACACGCCGAGGTCGGCTTCGCGGGATTCGCCGGGCCCGTTGACGACGCAGCCCATCACCGCGACCCGTAGCGGGTGGGGGAAACCGTCGAAGGCGGCTTCGACCCGGTTGGCGAGGCGGTGGATGTCGACTTGGAGGCGGCCGCAGCCGGGGCAGGAGACGATCTCCAGCTTGCGCGGGCGCAGTCCCAGGGACTGGAGGATGTGGTTGCCGGCCTTGATCTGCTCGACAGGGGGTGCGGAGAGGGAAACACGGATGGTGTCCCCGATCCCTTCGCCCAGGAGGATCCCGAAGGCAACGGCGGACTTGATGGCGCCCTGGAAAGCGGGGCCGGCTTCGGTGACGCCGAGGTGGAGGGGGTAGTCACAGCGTTCGGCGAGGAGACGGTTCGCGGCGATCATCGTCAGCGGGTCATGGTGTTTGACCGCGATCTTGATATCGGTGAAGTCGTGTTCCTCGAACAGTGAGCACTCCCACAGAGCGGATTCCGCCAGTGCCTGCGGCGTGGCACCGCCGTACTTGGCCAGCAGACGGGGGTCCAGGGAGCCGGCGTTGACCCCGACGCGGATCGGCACACCGGCCGCGGCCGCCGCGGCGGCGATCTCCTTGATCTTGTCGTCGAACCGTTTGATGTTGCCGGGGTTGACCCGTACCGCGGCGCAGCCGGCGTCGATGGCGGCGAAGACGTAACGGGGCTGGAAGTGGATGTCCGCGATCACCGGGAGCTTCGACTTCTCGACGATGGCAGGCAGAGCTTCGGCGTCATCCTGGGAGGGCACGGCGACGCGGACGATGTCACAGCCCGCGGCAGTGATCTCGGCGATCTGCTGCAACGTGGCGTCCACGTCAGCGGTGTTGGTGGTGGTCATGGTCTGGACGGATACCGGTGCGCCGCCGCCGACTGGGACATCGCCGACATGGATTCGCCGGGTGCGGCGGCGCACCGGAGCAGTGGGGGGCGGGGCGGGGAGGCCGAGATCGATGGCGGGCATGTCAGACCTCCTGCGCCTGGTATGCGGGGCTGGGGATGGGGTGGTGGAGGTGTTCGTGGGTGTGCCGGCGGGCCCAGGTGTCGGCGGCGCGGATGGCGTCGAGGGAGAGCTCGTGGTCGGGGACCGGGATGTGGTGGTCGAGGGCGTGTTCGATGGCCTGGGTGATGGCGGGGAAGGGGACGATGTCGTTGAGGAACGCGGCGACTGCCTCTTCGTTGGCGGCGTTGAACACGGCCGGGGCACTGCCGCCGAGGCGGCCTGCGTGGCGGGCCAGGGCGATGGCGGGGAACCGCGCCTCGTCGACGGGCTCGAAGGCCCAGGTGTGCGCCCGGGTCCAGTCCAGGGGCGGGATGACGGCGGGGGGCGGCCGGTGGGGCCAGGCCAGGGCGGCGGCGATGGGCAGGCGCATGTTCGGCGGGGCCGCCTGGGCGAGGGTGGAGCCGTCGGCGTACTCGGCCATCGAATGTATGGCGGACTGCGGGTGTATGACGGCCGTGATGCGGTCGTAGCCGATGCCGAACAGCATCTGGGCCTCGATGATCTCCAAGCCCTTGTTGACCAGGGTCGCCGAGTTCACGGTGACCAGGGGGCCCATCCGCCAGGTCGGGTGCTCCAGGGCCTGCGCCGGGGTGATGGCAGCCAACTGCGTGGGGGTGTGGTTGCGGAAGGGGCCGCCGCTGCAGGTCAGGACCAGGCGCTGGAGGCCGGGCACGGGGCAGGCGTAGGCCCATCCGGGAAGGCACTGCATGATCGCGCTGTGTTCGGAGTCCACTGGCACGATCTGCCCCGGCCCCGCCACCCGCCGGATCAACTCGCCCCCGGTGACCAGGGATTCCTTGTTCGCCAGCGCCACACACCGCCCGGCTTCCAGAGCGGTCAGCGTGGCCGGCAGGCCCGCGGCACCGGGGAGGGCGTTGAGCAGGATGTCGCACGACCAGGCGGCGGCCACCGCCAGCCCTTCCGGACCGGCCAGCACCATGGGCAGCGGGTGGCGGGGCCTACCGGTCTCCCGCACCAGTGCGGCGAGCGCGGCGGTGACGTCCCCGACAGCGCCGGGGTCGGTGACGGCCACTACCTTGGCCCCGGTGCGCAGGGCCTGACGGGCCAGCACATCGGGGCGTCCACCGCCCGCAGCCAGGCCGACCGCCCGGAAGCGGTCCGGATACGCCGTGATGACGTCGAGTGCCTGTGATCCGACCGAGCCTGTCGATCCCAGGACCACCACCGACCGCACACCACCATCCCCACCGACCGCGGTCGGCGTCCCGGTCGTTGTCAGGGTGCCGCCCTGGCGCAGCGGTGGCCGGGCGGAGCGGCCGGGCGGGTGTGGAAGAACTGGCTGGGCGGCCATTACTGCCCCACTTCATGGTGGGGGCGGTCGGCGCGGGCGCGCAGGACGGAGTAGGCGATGCCCTGCGCGGTGAGCCCGGCGGCGGCCAGGATGTCGGAGCGGGTGCCGTGAGAGAGAAACCGTCCCGGCAATCCGAGCACCCGCACCGGCACTCGGGAGCCCGCATCGGCCACCGCGCGCGCCACGGCCGTGCCCACACCGCCGGATCGGGTGTTGTCCTCCACCGTCACCACCAGCCGGTGGCGCACGGCGAGTTCGGTGAGTTCGGGTGGTACGGGCAGCACCCAGCGCGGGTCCACCACACTCACCCCGACCCCTTGCTCCTGCAGGTAGCGCGCGGCTTCCACCGCCGGCCCGGCCAATGGGCCCACGGCCACCAGCAGCACATCCCGCGCCGTGGATCGGTGGAGGACCTCCAGGGGCCCGTGGCGTTCCAGGGCCGCGATGTCCGCGGAAACGGAGGCTTTGGGGAAGCGCAACGCGGTCGGCCCATCGGTGTGAGCGACGGCTTCGCCCAGGAGCTCCCGTAGCCGGGTGGCGTCCCGGGGAACCCCGACCCGCATCCCAGGCACCGCACCCAGCAGCGTCAGGTCCCACATCCCGTGATGCGACGGCCCATCAGGACCCGTCACCCCCGCCCGGTCCAGGACGAACGTCACCGGCAGCCGGTGCAGCGCCACATCCATCAGCACCTGGTCGAAAGCACGGCCCAGGAACGTGGCATAGACCGCCACGACCGGATGCAGGCCGCCCAGAGCCAGGCCCGCGGCAGACGTCACCGCATGCTGCTCGGCGATCCCGACATCGAACAGGCGGTGCGGGAACCGCTCGCCGAAGCGGGCCAAGCCAGTCGGTCCCGGCATCGCCGCAGTGATCGCCACCAGGTCCTCGTGCCGTTCGCCCAGCCCGCACAGCTCGTCGGCGAACACACTTGTCCACGACGGCGCGCCGACGCCCGTAGGCGGCCGGCCGGTGGCGGGGTCCAGGACACCGACCGCATGCATACAGTCCGCCGCATCGCCCTCGGCCGGGGCGTAGCCACGGCCCTTGACCGTCACCGCATGCACCACCACCGGACGGCGCAGATCCCGCGCCATCGACAGGGCCTCTTCCAGCGACGGCAGGTGGTGGCCGTCGACCGGGCCGAGATAGGCGAAACCGAGCAGGCGGAACAGATTCCGGGCCACCGGCAGCGGCCCGGGCAGCGCGGCGTCATCTCCGCCATGGTGGCCACCGGTACTCAGGTGATCTGTCCCGCCGCCTGAGTCAGGGCCAGCACCCGTTCGTGGCTTGTTGTTGCCCTCCTCGGCATCAACCAGCGAGTCGATGTTGTCGGGTCCGGTGCCGCGCAGGTGCTGGAGGTGGTCGGCGAGGGCGCCGATCGTGGGGGCGTAGGAGCGCATGTTGTCGTTGAGGACGACGACGACCGGACGTTCAGGCGCGGCGCCGAGGTTGTTCAGCGCCTCCCAGCACATCCCGCCCGTCAACGCACCGTCCCCGACAACGGCGACCACCGCACGGTCACTCTCACCCGCCAGATGGCGGGCCTTGGCCAGGCCGTCGGCGTAGGACAAGACGGTGGAGGCATGGGAGTTCTCGATCACATCGTGCGGGGACTCGGCCTGGGAAAGGTAGCCGGACAGACCGCCCGCCTGCCGCAGGCGGTCGAACCCCCCGGCCCGGCCGGTCAGGAGCTTGTGGACATAGCCCTGGTGACCGATGTCGAACAGCACCGTGTCCTGCGGGGAGTTGAACACCCGGTGCAAGGCGATGCTCAGCTCCACCACACCCAGATTCGGCCCCAAATGCCCACCGGCCGCGCATACCTTCTCCACCAGGAAGGCCCGCATCCGCGCGGCCAGCAGTGGAACTGACCCCGCTGGAAGGCGCCTTATCGCCTCAGGGCTGATATCAGAGTCCAGCAACAACTGATCTGATTGTGTCGCGGTAATGGTGGACATCGCAGGTCTCTTTCATAGGAGAGCAGCCCAGGGCCATACACCGGCTCACCGGAGGCAGACACCCGTCCGATGCGCGCAGTAGACACATGCACACAGTGCCTCTTCCACGCTCAGACTGCGAGTGCTCTCAAACCCGTGAAGGCACACACCACCAGCACTTGACGCACACGCTGCACCGCGTCAAAGTGCCCTGTGCCAAACCGCTCGTTAGTGGTGCTACCAGTACGCCGCCGTAACGAGTCCGTGCACAAGAGGATTCGGCCACCTAGGTGTTGAACGTGTTGAACGCCCGCGCTGGCGAACAACCCGCGACCCTCAAACATCGGGGCCACCATGTGTTCGCGGCCATGGCAGTCCGACTCACGAAAACGCCGGTCCCCGTACCTTCCATGCTTCCAGAGCAGCGAAATCACACACCGGTCTCACGGCCTGACACGGAACCCTTTCCAACCTCATGTTGAGGCGTGTGAAGGACGAGGACGGCCTTCACGGTGATCGTGATCCGGGTCGTGCTGCAGCGGAATTTGCGGAGTAGTCGCCAGCCCTTGAGGGTGGCCATGGCCTCTCGCCGACGCAGCGGATCTCGGCGTGGATTGTGTTGTGGCGTCGCTTCCATCGCTTGAGGGGACGCCCCCGGAACGGGACTCGGACGGGACCGCCGGCTCTGTGCTATGCCTTATCCGCCCAGCACTTCAGTCCGGCCGTGGTGAGCGCGTCGACGACCCCGTGCTGTCGGCGATCAGCAGGGCGGTGGCGTGCCGGCATGTGAGCGGCGCGTGCTGGGGAGCGATGATACCCGTGGCGGAGAGCTGCCCCCTGCGGTTTGGGGCCGCATCTGTTCAGCTGCGTCGCTGCTGCTGTTCGGGCGGGATCGCCGTCAGGGCTTGGGGGCCCCGGAAGCGACGAGAGCCGTCGAGTTCGGCGCCGATGATGATGGTGAGGTCGTCCTTGGGGCCGGCAGATAGTCGTCCGGCGGGGGATTGCCAATTGCAGGGCGGTTGTACTGTGTGGTGCGACAACTGGCATCAGGTCTCCACCCCGGACGCTGCGGAGGTCTGGACCACGGCGTGCCGCATGACCCCGGGAGTCGGCCCGCTTCCCGGCGTAGCGCCGCCGATGCTGACTTTGTGCTGACTTACTGACCGCGAAATGCCCTCTGACCTGCAACGATTCCTTGCCGTGCCTCTTCGGCTTCCACTGGCACTGCGATTTGCAGTCAGTTTGCAGACGGCGCGCTGACCGGCGTTTTTGCAGGTGGCGAAGGGGAGTGTGCGGATTCGCCAATGTGCAGGTGTGCTCACGTGTGGGCGGCTTCGGCAGTCTTCATGCTGACCTCTTGCTGACTTTCCTGACGGTCCGTCTGTGGATCTCGTTTGTAGTGGCGGTGCCGTTGCCGGAGGGGCTCTGGTCGGCGCTGGTTGCCCTGTTGTGGGGGAGCGGCGGGTATTTCGGTGTCGAGGTGATGGCAGGCCACCGATATTCCGTCGATGAGGCGGTGCCCTGGCCTGCGGGGGGGGGCGGGGTTCGGAATGCGGTGGGGTGGGTGGGTATCAGGTTGCGGGGGTGTGGTCCAGGGCTTGCCTGGCCCGTGCGAGCGATCCGGGCATCACGTGTCGGTAGGCGCGGTAGGTCGTCTCGATCTTGCGGTGACCCAGCCACTCGGAGACGTCGGTGATGGGGATGCCGTGTTCCAGGCAGACGGAGGCGAACAGGTCGCGGTAGCCGGAGAGGGTCATGCCGTCCGGCGGAGGCAGCACGGTGTGCAGTTTGGCTGCTCGCGTGCTCTCTATCCGGTAGGTGTAATAGCCGTTCGGTCCGCGCAGCAGGTAGCCCTCGTCCGTCGTGCCGTGTCGCTGTTCAAAGCGTTCGATGGCTTCCGTTACGGATCGCGGCAGAGGGACGTCGCGGAATTCTCCTGGCCGGCGGTGTTTTAGGGGTGCGGGCCTGTAGGTGTTGTGGTGGATCTGGCAGGTTACCCGGTATACGTCGTCGGAGATCACGTTGTTGACGTTGACGTTGACGTTGACGTTGACGGCGCGGGCCTCGCCGTTGCGCAGTCCGCAGCCGCGCATCATGGTGATCATCAGGCCCAACTGGAAATCCGCCGTGCGGGCCGCGGCTGTGGCGTATTCGACGGTCGGGATGATGGATCGCGGGGGAAAGTAATCGCGGGTTTTGATGCCGAGGGTGGGGTCGGTGGGGATGGCTCCTTTGCGGACCGCGTCCAGGAGGACGGCCCGGAGGAGGCCATAGACGTTGCGCTGTGTACCAGGCTGGATGTTCCGGCGTTCCATGCCGGTGATGAAACGCTCGATGATCATCGGGCTGATGGATTCCATCCGGTGTTCGCCGAGTTCCGGATAGAGGTGTGCGGTGAGGTGGGAGCGGTGTTTTCGGCCCGTGGAGTAGTCCACGAGGTGGCGTTGCCTCGTGCGCCAGTACTCCGCGTATTCGGCGAAGGTCATCCGCGCCAGTCGGCGGCGCTCTTCGAGCAGGGCGGCGGGAGCGTTGCATTTGGTGGTGTAGAGGTGGACGAGACGGTCCCGGGCGGTTTGCTGGGTGGCATACCCGCTTTCCTCGCATTGTCGGCCCGCTAGATCCCGGTAGCGGACCGTGTAGTTGTGCGGGCATCTCGCAGGCCGTCCGCACGCGCATTTCGTGAAGAAGCTCCCCATGCCGCGCGCAAGTAGTGCTCCGCCCATATCCAAGGCACCGCCTTCTTGGTTGCCGACGGCTTGGCTGTTTCGTGTGGGATGGCCGCCTCGGCTGGCCGGGACGGGCCCTGCGAAGGGATCTCCGCCCGACTGCGGCTCTGCTGGCGGCTCCCCTCTCACGAACCTCTGCCCCTACTGCTTGAGGGCATGGTTGGTATCACCCGGATCAGCGAACGCGCACCTAAAGGGTGTTGCAGAACGTGGTCGGCTGGGCATTTTTCCTGTATGGGTGGGGTGTTGCGGGCTGAGCGGTTGTGGGTGGAGACGTTCACGGGCTTGCGGATGAGTGGCTTTGAGGGCCTGTTGAAGGTGGTGCGGGAGCGGGGTGGCAATGGGCCCGGAGGCGGTCGCCCGTGGTGTCTGCCGCTGGCCGACCGGGTTCTGCTGGTGGCCGTCTACTACCGCACCAACCTCACGATGCGGCAGCTCGCCCCGCTCTTCGGGATCTCCCCGGCCACCGTCTGCCGGGTCATCAAGCGGCTCGGGCCTCTGCTCGCTCTGGAGCCGGCCCCACGACCGGTCGCCGGCGTCGAGCGGTTGTGGATCGTGGACGGCACCCTCATCCCCGTCCGCGACCGGACGGTGGGCGCCTCCTCACGCAACTACCGCTTCTCGGCAAACGTGCAGGTCATCATCGATGCCGACACCCGGCTGGTCGTTGCCACCGCCCGTCCGGCCCCGGGCAACAAAGCCGACGCCCACGTCTGGCGGTCCTCCGGCCTGCCCGCCCACTGCGAAGGCACCCCACCCTGGCCGACGGCGCTTACCTGGGAACCGGCCTCATCGTCCCGCACCGCAAGAGAGCCAAACGCCCCCTGCTGCGGGCCCAGGAGGAAGACAACGCCGAACACCGACGCGTCCGTGCCCGCGTCGAGCACACCTTTGCCCGCATGAAGAACTGGAAAATCCTCCGCGACTGCCGCCAGAAAGGAGCCGGCCTCCACCACGCCGTCCAGGCAGTCGCCACCATGCACAACCTCGCCCGCACAGCATGAACAAGCAGGTCAGCCGCCACTCCGGCCTGCCCACACCCACCCTTCTGCAACACCCTTTAGCCGTACCCCTTTCCGAGTTCCAGCGCGGGCTTGAGTACCGCGGCGGCGTCGCAGTCGTGGCAGGCTCGCGCGCCTGGTCGCATCAGCGCGTCGAGCGCTTCCATCGCGTCCAGCTCCGTCCCCCCGCCGCCCGTCTTCCGGCAGCCGGCGTCGTGCACGACCATTCCGGCCCGCCGCTCGGGATCTGGCCGTACTACCCATCCCGACGGTGTGGGCGGGGGGAGTTCTGCCGGGAGCCGGTGCGTCGGAACGGAAAATCAAGTCCACCCCTCGATCGGCTGGAGCGGGTCGGCTGTGACCCAGACCCTGTACTCCGCTGCCTCCATACCAGTTGGCGTGGCCACCCAGGACGGCACCCCGATGAGATAGCGCCACGGGTGCGGCCCCCCTGTCTCATGCCTCTCATGAAGGCGCACGCGTACGGTCTGCCCGTCAGGCAAGGTCAGGGAGATCTCGGCCGACCGGGTTCCGGCCGGCGGCTGGTGCTTGGCGTTGCCGCCCATCTACGGTCTCCGGAACCCAGCTGCCTCGTCCATCCATGCAGAGCCACCCGCTCGCCGCATCCTGCATCGCGCGACGACCAGTGCGGGTGCCACCACACCTGCACCGACAGCTTCAGCTGACGCCGCCGCAGCACGGTCGTCCCCCCTCGTCGCCCTGGATCGGCGAGGGCCCGGTACGTACGGTCCCAGGCGCAATGCGCGGCGAGAAGGTCCTCGGGGAAGGAACGGCATCGCATACCAGCTATTGCATCGCGTGTTCGATTCATGGCGCATCTGTGCGGGTGGGGGCGGGCGGCCTGTTTGTGACTGAGTTCTTCGGATGGCCCGTGAGCGGTTGAGTTGGCCCAGCTGAGCGTCGCAGTTGGCCGGTGCGTGTTCAGCCGTGGGCGAGAAGCTGTTTCCGATCCTCGCGCTCAGGACGGTGTCAGCGCTCGCCTGTGGAGGCTCGGGTGCTCTCGATGGTGGGGTTAGCGGCCCCAGTGCCTGGCCCGGCTGGGGGCCGACACCGCCAGGGACGCCGCCTTCGCCCGGTGTTGGCTACGTCGTGGCTGAGATCGGGGGGGTAATCACTCGGGTGAGCGATGGGGAATGAGCCGTGGCTCTGGGGCAGGTGCCCGGGGTCCGCTGCTCCGGTGGGCTGGCTGAGGGGGAAAAGACGTCAGACAGGTGGAACGCGGGACGGGGGTGACGCCTGGTGGCTGCTGCGCGGGCCCCTGGCCTTTGTGCTGGACGGAAGCGATGAGGCGATCTTTTCGCTGCCTTGGTGGGCTTCCGGCCATCGGGTGGTGTTCGAGTGAGGGCGGACGCGGCTGCGGACAGGTTGTTCCTGCGGGCGCCCGTTGCCCGTCCGCCGCGCGGTCGCCGGCGGCCCTTCACAGGGTGGGCTGCTGGGCAGGCTGTCGCGCCGGGGGTGGACTTTCCGGCGGTCGTGGCGCGCGTCCAGGCCCATCGTTTGTGTTCGTCGACTCCGCGAGAGGATCCCTCATGTCGGTCCGAAAGTCGTCTCTTCCCATGCTCTTGGGCGCTTCGTTGCTGGTCGCCGGTGCGCTATCGACGTCGGCCACTACGGCCAGCGCGGCGCCGGTGCCGGGGGCGGCGAAAGTCTGTTCCATCGAGGACTTCCGCACGTATGACGGTATGAAGCAGATGAGCTCAAAGGTTGAGTTGTGCGCGTTCTCTGACGGTGAGAAGTTGCAGTGGGGGCTGGCATCGGCGAGGTGCTTCATCTCAAACCCGTTCTCTCCGTGGAGTGAGCTCCCCGAGTGCAGCGTGATGTCGTCGTATCTACTCAGCGTGTCCAAGGACGGCGTCCCGTTGGATGTAAAGGAGCTGCGCTACGCGGGACCTGGCACCTACCGCTTCACTGTGCACCTGCAAGTCAAAGGCCAGTCGTCGAGCGGTGACGTCGACACCTGGGTCGACGGTAAGCCCACGTACACGCTGAACCTCACCACGCCGTAGGAAACGACGAGCCCGTCCTGTCGGGGACAGTACCCACAACGGATGCGGGAGCGGCTAGAGGTGCCGTCCTCCAGAGCTGATCGGCCTCCTCGAAGTAGCTCATCACTGGGCGATGCAGACAGGCACCGCACAGTGATGGGCGCGCTGCCACACTCAGCGAGTGAGGCTCCCGCATTGATCTTCAAGTCAGCCTCCGCTACCCAGCGGACCACCTCGGATGCTCAGCCGGGCCAACTCAACCGCTCACGGGCCATCTGAAGAACTCAGTGTGCGACACGAAGTCGCTCCAGGTAAGTAAGGACAGCCACGTGAAGGAGGTATCGATCGGCTGAACTTCGGGCCAGTGTCCAAGGCCCGTCCCCGCGCTCCCATGCGCCGCTGGTAACGGCGGGGTGTGAAGCGGAGCGTTCAAGCCCAAGGGCGTCCCGGCCATCGGGGTGCAACAGGTGAGGGGAAGGCTGGACGGGCGAACGCAAGTGAACCCTTGATGATGCCTCGTGACTTTAAGACCGTGTCGATGGCGTGTTGGCGGCGGTCACAGGACCCGGTGCTGAAAGGCGCCAAGCGACCTTCGGGTAACTGAGCCCGGAGGGAGGACACCGCTGGTCCCGGGGTAGAGGGGGCGCCCACCCCAGTCGCGTCTTACTGGTGCGGAACGTGGAAACCCCGACGGGGTCCAGGCAACGGCCTGGTAGGTCGACCGCAAGGAAGGCTGAGGTCCCCGGCGGGAGAAGGAAGATCCAAGAAGCGAAGGCCGGCGGGCCGAAAGGCCAGAGGAAACCGGGAGATTGGGACCTTCACCCGCTCTCGCATAACTCGCCGGATACGGGTCCTGGTGACCCGGCCCGAAAGGGCGCCCACGTGGATCAGGTGAGCCTTTGAAGTCACCACTGCAAGGAAGCCGGAACCGAGGGACAAGTTAGACACCGGAGGCGAACATGGAGATCGCGGCACCTGTCGTGACGTCCTCGCCTGCGGTGAACGGACCCGAGGACGACTTACTCGACTGGCACGGCATCGACTGGGCCACCTGCGAGGAGAACGTACGGCGGCTGCGGCAGAGGATCTTCAAGGCAACGCAGGACGGGGACCTCAAGAAGGTCCGCAACTTGCAGAAGCTCATGCTGCGAAGCCGCAGCAACACGCTGATCAGCGTGAAGCGGGTAACGCAGCAGAGCAGTGGTCGCATGACCGCTGGCATCGACGGGGAACAGGCTCTCACGCCGAAGGCGAGAGGCACCTTGGCGGCCGAGATCCATCGGTCGTCGAAACCCTGGAAGGCCAGGCCGGTCAAGCGAGTGTTCATCCCGAAGAGCAACGGGAAACAGCGACCACTCGGCATCCCGGTCATCCGTGACCGGGTCCTCCAGGCCCGCGTGAAGAACGCGCTGGAGCCCGAGTGGGAAGCGCGGTTCGAGCCGAGGTCTTACGGCTTCCGGCCCGGCCGCAGCTGCCAGGACGCGATATCCGCGATCTTCTGGACGGTGAAGGGCAAGAACCCGAAACGTCTGTGGGTCCTGGACGCGGACCTGTCGGCGGCGTTCGACCGCATCGACCATGACCACCTCATGACCATGCTCGGCCAGTTCCCGGCCAGGGACCTGATCCGCGGCTGGCTGAAGGCGGGCGTGATCGACCGCGGCCGGTTCGCACCGACCGAGGAGGGCACTCCTCAAGGCGGTGTGATCAGCCCGCTGTTGCTGAACGTTGCTCTGCACGGACTGGAACAGGCCGCAGGGTGCCAATACACGGTGCGGGCCGGGCGCGAGCCCGGAGCCATGCCGGGCACTCCGGTGCTGGTGAGGTATGCCGACGACTTTGTTGTGCTCTGTCACGACGAGGAACAGGCGCATCAGGTCAGGGCCCGGCTGGAGGACTGGCTGGCGCCGAGGGGTCTTCGCTTCAACGAGGAGAAGACCCAGGTCGTTCACCTCGATAAGGGGTTCGACTTCCTCGGTTTCACCGTCCGCCGCACGGGCGGAAAGCTGATCATCAAGCCGAGCACAGCGGCTTGCGCGAGGCTCCGGGCGCGCTTACGGACCGAGGTGAAGACCCTGCACGGGTCCAATGCCGAGGCCGTGTTGCGCAGGCTGATCCCGATCGTTCGCGGTTGGGCCGCCTACTACCGGGCGGTGGCGTCCACGACGACGTTCTCGTCGCTGGATCACTACATGTGGCGGCTGACCTTCAAGTGGGCCAGGCGCCGTCACCGCAACAAGTCGAGTCACTGGGTTGCGGCCCGGTACTTCGGCAGATTCCACCCGTCCCGGCGTGATCGGTGGGTGTTCGGCGACCGCGACAGCGGCGCCTTCCTCATCAAATTCGCCTGGACCGGCATCGTCCGCCACCAGCTCGTCAAGGGCGGAGCGTCCTTGGATGATTCCGCGCTGATCGAGTACTGGCGGGACCGCCGCCGCAGGAAAGCGCCGCCGCCGATGGACAAGACGAGTCTTCTCCTGGCGGTCCGGCAGCAGGGGCTCTGTCCTCTCTGCAAGCAGGCGCTGATCGTCGGAGCCGAATACGAACCGGACAGTCCACGCGAGTGGATCAACTGGTTCGCGGCTTCGAAGAAGATGCTCCACAAGCATCACTTCACCTACCGACGAGACGGCGGAACGGACGAGCGGAACAACCTTCGCCCCGTGCACTCCGAATGCCATCGACAGCACCACGCTGGCGACAGCAAAAGGACCACATAACCCTGCTGACCTGCGAAGCCCTCGTGGCTTGCTTGAGCCGGATGCGGGGAAAGCTCGCACGTCCGGTTCTGAGGGGGCCGGGGATCAGCAATGGTCTCCGGCTACCCGACCACACTGTTGTGACCGAGCGTCCCAGTTGGCGGATAAGCGGTTCAGTTGGCGGGGCTGAGTACTTCGGTTGGCGGGCATCGCGGCACGCGGCACTGTGAGCTGGGCGTTCCTGTCCGGCGGGCTGAGGCTGCTCACAGGATTGCTGGGAACGCCACCGTCGGATCGCCCAGGAGTACGAGGCTCTGCCGGTCGAGTGCGGCCACACGTAGCCGGGTCAGCGCAGGGCGGAATGCAGTCTTTCCGTTGGCCAGGTTGCTGTAGATGCTCGCCCACTGGGCGTGCAGTTTCCCCACATCGGCCCGGTACTCGGACAGCGCAAAGCCCAGTGGTTCGCCAGCGTACAAATGCGAGGACAGTGCGGAGGCGATCCGCTCGCCCAGCTTCTGTCCGGTCTCAGGCACCTTGAGTGTCCAGCTGAACGTAGGTTCGACATGACCCAGCACGGCCCGCACCGGATTTGGTCGGCCGAGTAGCTGCAGGGTGGCGGGTGCCACCATCGGCCCTAGGCCCGCCACAGCCGACACCGTGCCCAGAGCAGAACTGCCTTCTGGCAGCAGCCCGGTGTACAGGCTGTCTCCGCTGGCGCCCGCCGAACAGCATGCCTGTGCGTACCAGATAGAGCCGGGCGGCATCCGCTCGCACAACTCCCGCAACGGTACGATCGCATGAGACACGTCGACGGGCAGGCCCAGCGCTGCCCGCATCGCCTCCTTGTCGCCCAACGGGCCGGTCTGCCCATGACTGGACGTGGCCACCAGGCCCGGTGAGGTCTCCTCGAGCTCCCGCAACAGCGCGGCTGCAGTCGCCTCTTCCCCGACGAGCTGCCGGAACGCGGTGAGCGGCGGCGGGGTGAGATTCTCGGCCAGAGGCTTGGCGATGGCCGAATTCATCAGGGCGGTGATGTCTTGGGGGCCGTGGATGACCGTCCAGCCGAGGGCCCGGTCCAGAGCGGTCGTGGTGCCCTGCCAGCCGGACAGCAGTGCGTCGATGTAGTTTCCCAATGCGTCTCCGGACAGTGGAATCCGCCCGACCGCATGCCGGGTGCCCAACGCGTACTGCACATACCAGGGGATGATCTCCGGGCCGCCGATGATCACCACGTACTTCGGTAGACAACCGCGGGCCACGCCGAAGGGGCTCAGACCTATCGTGGGCTCCTCCGGTTCCTCCTCCGGGTAGTAGCGGCGCAGGAAGCGGCCCTCCAGTCTCGGACGCCAGCGCAGCACCACGGTGCCGGGGCGTTCGGCCAGCAGCCTTTGCACAGACTCTGGGGCATCGGCGCCGGCCGCCTTCGCCGCGTCTGCCAGACCTGAGTCTTCCGGCTCCGGCAGCAGTACGCCGTACCCAACGTCCAGTGCTCCCCACTCGCGCATGTCGGCGGGGGAACCGAACGGCAGCGCATCCTGGCGGTGCGGGATGCTCTTGGGTCGCGCCCCCCCGCGGTCGGCACCTTGGCCGAGAGCGGTCCGCGGGGCCTCTTCACCTGTCCAAGCGTTGATCTGGATCTCTTCGGGAAGGACTTCGGTCATGGGTTCCCCAGTCCCAACTGGATGCGAAGCTCGGTGATCCGCCGCTGGACTATCTCCAGCAACTTGGGGTCGCCGGTCCGCGGGTCGAAGGTGGCTACGTAGGCTTCCCAGAAGTCCAGCTGCCCACGGAGCGTGGAGAAATCAGCGGGGGGCAGGGCGTCGGAGCCGGGGAAGACCCGCAGCGGGTCGTTCTGCACATAGAGGACGGGATCGGACCAGCCGTCAGCCCCAGTTGGATCCCGTCCGGCCATCGCGATGCGGGGATTGGTGAAGACAGTGGCCCAGTCGAGTTCACGGGAGCGGCGAGGGCCGGGGGACACTGCCGCCCGCACCGTGGCGAGCACCTCGGGGTAGAGCGCCGCGCAGAACTGGTTGGTGTCACCTAAGGGCTGTCCCGCAATCCCTGGCGGGCGCACGACGACAGCTACGGCACCTCGCCGCGTTGTCGGAACGCCCGGATACGCCCAGTATCCGGACGCCCCTCCGCCTTGCGATGCACCGCATCTGACGCCGTCCGCTGATCCACCAGGGATTACGGGACAGCCCTTAGGCCGACCTGTCTGCGCATCCCTGCGACGGCTGGAAGCCCTGCGTTGGCCAGATCATGCGCCAGTGATTGTGTCTCCGATACCTCGGCGGACTGACAGGCGCTCAGCACGACCAGCCAAGGGTCGCAGGGCTTCAGGGCCCTGATCAGATGGGGCAGCTTCAGGTGCAGGGAGCCAGACTCGTCAAGCAGTCCCTCCGCCCCATCGCCCTCCGCTGCCTCGAAGTCGGCGAAATGGGCGAAGGCCAGTGTGCTCACTCCGCCACTTGCCCCTCCGTGGCACAGCAGATGCAGGACGTGCGGCTGGGCATCGGTGATCTTCGCGGCGAGTTTCGGAGCACTGGTCGGTATGAGTTCGGCCGTCGCCTTCCCCGGAAGTCCTGCGGCCGTCACGGCGTTGAGCACCGCGGTCTCGCCGCTGATGATGTGCAACTGGACGTCAATGGCGTCGGCATCGGCAGAGCGGACAGCGGACAGCAATGTCTCGGCCTGCGGCACCCCGGAGCGCCGGGCAGCTGACAGTACCGCGACCAGCCGCAGGGGGCGGGAGAAGCCCCGCTCCGTGACTTCCTGGTGGCGTCTAGCGATGCGCACGATCGGCCAGCGCGGGTCGAGGACGAAGAAGCCGTGCTCGGTGTCGCAGAGTTGCTCCCAGGGCAGCCGGTCGGCATCGGAGGAGACCACACGGAAGTAGAGCGGGCAGTCCACCGACTGCGCCAGTGCGGCCGCCAGTCCCGCGTTCACCGCGGGGTGCTGGGAAAGGCGGGCCAGCAGCTCCTTGCCCCGCTCCATGACAGAGCCACCCGGGTCGGAGACCTCGATCGGGGCGTTGTGGCCCATGGCCGGGATGTTGGTCGGGGCATCCTCAAGCTTGAGCATTACCTGGGCCATGGGGGACTCCCCGACGGGCTCGAAGCTCAGCACCGTTCGGATCATGGCTGCTCCAGCCGCTTGTTGACGAGCTCGCGCAGCTCGGCAAGGGCCTGCGCGGCCCCGCGGTCATACGCCTGCTTCATGTCCGATGTCTCGCCGGGCACAGCAGCGGCTTCCATAAGGTCAGCAGCCTGCGATTCAATGAACCGCTCGGTCGTGGCCATCCAGTTGGGGACCGTGTGCGCCCGCTGGTAGTGGGCGAGAGCCTCCTCTCCAGGACCGGCCCCGAGGGCCTTGGGCAGAATCTCCTGGCTGGTGGCTGAGTTATTGATCGGGGCCCGCCCGGTCAGCCAGTCCTGACCCGGCTGTTCGGGATCGGGCCATTCCTCCCGCAGCGGGGTCTCGGCCTGCTCCGGCTGGATGTATGCGAAGAGAGATGAGCCTTGAGGTGCCACCAGCCCGCCGAGCCGGGCGAGAGATGCCTGCGCCTGTGCCAGCACCTTACCGGCGGGGTCCAGCCTCATATCGCTGTACAACGTTGGACCGGAGCGCCGCAGGCCCAGCCCGTCGGCGAGCATGCGGGTGGCGATGTCGGATGGGTTGTGCGGGGGCGAGCCGAGGGACAGCACGGACGCGCCAATGCCGTCGGCCAGCAGTTTGATGTCATCACCACTCACGGACACCCAGTTGTTCGGCTCTACCGGGAGCCCCGGAGCCGGGCTGACCGTGAGCAGCGGAAGTGAGCGTTTGATTCTCTGTTGTCTGTTTCATTTGGCTTAGCTGTCACGCCAGTTGGTGGTGGTTTCGTGGGTGAGGCGGCGGGTCATGAGGTTGATGGCGGCCAGTTGGATCATGGCGGCTGATCGGTGTGGGTGGGTTTCGTAGTCGCGGGCCAGGCGGCGGTGGTGCATGAGCCAGCCGAGGGTGCGTTCGATGACCCAGCGGCGGGGCTGGACGTGGAAGCCGCGGGTGGTGGGGTCGCGTTGGACGATTTCGAGGTCGATGCCGAGGTTGGCGGCTTGTTCCACGGCTTTGGTCTTGTAGCCGTTGTCGGCCCAGGCTTTGGTGATGGTGGGGTGGCGCTGGCGGACTCGAGTCAGGAGTTGGGTGCCGGCGGCGGAGTCGTGGACGCTCGCGGCGGTGACGGTCACGGCCAGTAGGAGGCCGAGGGTGTCGGTGACGATGTGCCGCTTGCGACCGATGATTTTCTTTGCCGGGTCGATGCCTTGGCTGGTCAGGTGGACGGTGGCGGAGGTTTTGATGCTCTGGCTGTCGATCAGGCAGGCGCTGGGGTGGCTCGAGTGGCCTTCGGCCTGGCGGACTTTGCCGCGTAACAGGCCGGTGAGCTGGTCGAAGATGCCGTCGGCTTCCCAGTGGGCGAAGTAGCCGTAGACGGTCTGGTGGGGAGCGAAGTCGTGGGGCAGGTAGCGCCAGGGGATGCCGGTGCGGTCGATGTAGAGGATGGCGTTCATCAGGGCGCGCAGGTCGTGGGTGGGTTTGCGGATGCCGTTGCGGGCCTGACGCCAGGCTTCGAGGGTGGGGCGGATGAGTTCCCAGCGGGCGTTGGACAGGTCGCTTGGGTAGGGGCGTGAGGGCTGCATGATGCCTGGGTATGCGGTGGTGGCCAACCTGGGCAGGGCGTGTGCAGGGGTGTCGGTTGCACCGGGGCGTGCGTTCTCAATCTCGCGTGAACCGGTAGATTTCTAAATGAGACGGAGTTTGTGCGTGGAAACCGGCGCACAACTGGTCTGCTGATTGCCACAGAAGCCATATTTTCGACGGATCGCTTGGGTTGGCGCTCATGCCTGGCCTTCGGAAATCACCATGAAATGGCCGACAAGCGAATCAAACGCTCACTAACAACGGCTAACACAATGAGGTGGATCAGTCCTGATGGTCGTGTCCGGGGCCGCAACGACGTCACCCGGTTGATCCCTCTGCTCGATGCGATCCCGTGCTGCTAGGGAACCCGGAACCTTGCGCACGTCGGCCCGCGCTGTGTGAGCGAGCCGCACTCGTCCTTGGTTCCGTCGCCCGCATTGAGGGCCATGATGCTGATGCCTGCGGCCTGTGGTGGAAGGGACATCGGCATACTGACCCGCTGCTCGACCACGCCCTTGTCGTTGGGTCTGAGCTCACTTGAGTAGGCGTCGACCGACTCAACAACAGCCTCGGACAAGTCGGCCCTGACAGCGTTTACAAACACATTAATGCTCGCCCCCGTCTCGACGCCGTCAGCATGAACATCGAAACGCAATTTCAGATTGGACCGAGGGCCCTCGACTTTGATGTTGGTGATGGTCGGCCGCCCGTTTCCCCCAGCAGCCTTTGCCGCGCCGATAACCGCCACGCTCAGAGCCGCCATATAGAGGATCACCCCGAGAATGAGCACAACGGTCTCCCACAGGTTGCCCCGCCGTGTGGGGTGGACGAGCAGAGCCACAATGCTGCAGACGATGGCGAGGATGGCGCAGAGCGAGGCCACATAGATGGGCCACGAGTCGTTGTTGAGGGCAACGAACACGACGTCGCTGCTGAGGCCAAGGAGGGTCATGACGCCGGCAACGGCGACGAGGGCGCCAGCCAGGATTTTGGCAACGTCGTCCAGGCGCTTTCCGATCCTGGCCTGGATCTCCTCGGGCGTCGGGGCAGGTTCTTGTTCGCTGCCCCACTTCGGTACCCCGCTCATTGCGCTCCTCCTGACCGCAGGCTCTGGGCGGTCAGCCGGTCGTCCGGCTGGCGACCGGCCCTAGTGGAAGACGCTAGGTTCGCGCGAGATCCTCAGCGACCCGGAGTTGGGCCGAACGGAGGAACGATTAGTACAACGGCTAACACAATGAGCTGAGTTGTCGCTGGGTGATCAGGCAGCAGGCGAGTCTGAGGAACGCCTCGTGGATGTCCGCCCTGCGTTCCCATCGGATGCGCAGTCGCCGGAAGCCGTGCAGCCAGGCGAACGTGCGCTCGACCACCCACCGGTAAGTACCCAGCCCAGTGCCGTGCCGGGTGCCACGGCGGGCGATGGCTGGAACGATGCCGCGAGCGCGGACCTGGTCGCGGTAGATGTCGTGGTCGTAGCCGCGGTCGGCGAAGTGCGAGTCGGGCTTGCGGCGCGGACGACCCACCCGGCCGCGGACGGGCGGGATCGCATCGAGCAGCGGGATCAGCTGGGTGACGTCGTTGCGGTTGCCGCCGGTCAGCAGGACCGCGAGCGGGGTGCCGTGCCCGTCGGTGATCAGGTGGTGCTTCGAGCCGGCCCGGCCGCGGTCGACCGGCGACGGACCCGTGTGCTGCCCCCTTTTAGCGCCCGGACGTGGGAGGAGTCGACCACACAGCGAGACCAGTCCAGCTGTAAGGCCGCGTTCAGCTCAGCAAGCAGGACCTCGTGCAGCCGCTGCCAGACACCGGCCTCGTTCCAGTCCCGCAGCCTGCGCCAGCACGTCATGCCCGAGCCGAAGCCCAGCTTCCTGGGCAGGTACTCCCACTGGATCCCCGTGTGCAACACGTACAGGATTCCGCACAGCACCTCCCGGTCCGGCAACGGCTTGCGGCCCGGATTCCGAAAGCGTCGCTCGCGCTGCGGAAGCAGCGGCTCCAAGCGGTCCCACAGCTCATCCGACACGATCCACGGTGACGTCCCCACACGGGAACGAACGCTCAACTCCCGCCCCGGACATGGCCACCAGGACTGATCCACCTCATTGTGTTAGCCGTTGTAAGAGGTCGTCTCGATTGGTACGTGTGCCCCTTGGTATGGCCCTGTGGGCATGGTCCGCTGACCTGTCATGATCATCCCGACGTTTTCCGTGGTGGGAGGCAATGGATGGCGATACCGCTGCCCGATGGGCTGGCTACGCCGGCACTCGTGGTCGATCCGGACGTTCTGGACAGAAACATCTCGGGAATGGCCGGGGTTTCGCGGGCCCAAGGGTTCGCCCTGCGCCCGCACGCCAAGAGCCATAAGTGCGCGCAGATCGCTGACCGTCAGCTTCGGGCCGGTGCGCGCGGGCTGTCGGTGGCCACGATCAGTGAGGCCGAGGCGTTCGCCCGGGTCGGCGTGGATGACTTGTTCATCGCTTACCCCGTGTGGCTCGATGCCGACAAGGCACGGCGGCTGCGCCGATTGGCGCACGACGTAGCCCTGAGAGTCGGTGTCGAGTCAGTCGAAGGCGCCCAGCAGCTGGGAGATGCCGTGCGCGGCAGCGCCCGGCCGGTCGAGGTGCTCGTCGAGGTCGACAGCGGGAGTCAACGGACGGGAGTACAGCCTCACGCTGCTGGTGAGGTCGGGAACGCGGCTGCTGACGCCGGACTGGATGTCGTCGGGGTGTTCACGTTCCCGGGACACGGCTACGGTCACCACGCGCAGGCGCGCGAGCGCGCCGCACGAGACGAGGAGCGCGTGCTGGGCGAGGCCGCACAGGCGCTGTGTGACCTTGGACTCGACGTCCGTGTGGTGAGCGGTGGGTCGACTCCGACGGTGGGGCAGTGGCAGCCGGGTGCGGTGAACGAGTTGCGGCCCGGTGTCTACGTCTTCAATGACGCCACCCAGTTGGCCATCGGCACATGCGGTGTGGAGGATCTGGCGCTGGTCGCTGCGGCGACGGTGATCAGCGTTCCCGCCCCTGACCGCTTTGTGCTTGATGTCGGTAGCAAGGTCCTCGGCTCCGACCGGTCGCCTTGGGTGACGGGCCACGGCTACCTGCCCCAGTTCCCGCAGGCAACCATCGCTGGGTTGTGGGAGCACCACGCCGTTGTCCGGCTTCCGGAAGGGGTGCGGGGGCCACACCTCGGGGCGTTGGTCGCTGTCGTCCCCAACCACATATGCACGCCGGTAAATCTCGCCGATGAGCTACTGGTCGTCCGAGACCGCGAGGTGATCGACCGCTGGCAGGTAACGGCACGAGGCGCCAATACCTGAGCGCCGTCTCAGGCGGAGAGCCGGCGGTAGCAGATCAGAGTCGCGGCTATCCCGGCGAAGGCAAGGAATGCGAGGTTTGGTGATCGTGGTCGCCGTGGGGTGTTCCGTCTCGGTCTGGGATGGCGGCGTCGACCAGGGTGGCGGCTACGGTGCGGGCCGCGGTTTCGGCGCTGGGGTCGCGGTCCAGCCAGGCGCTGATCCCGGCACCGTCGTAGAGCAGTACCAATTGGTGGGCGAGTGACTTCGCGTCCTTGGCGCCTGCCTGCTGGGCGAGGTCGAAGAAGAGTTCGTGCAGCCAGGTGCGGTAGTCCTGCGCGGCCTGTTCGACGACACCACCGGGTGGGGCGTCGGCACTCGCGCTGATGAACGCGCAGCCACGGAATCCCGGCTCGGTGAACGAGAGACCCTGCACCTCGAACGCGCCGACCAGGCGCTCCTTCGGGGTGTCGTAACGGGTCTCGAGTTCGTGTGCCATGCGCTCGGCGGTCGCGGCGTGCCGTGCCTGCAGGTAGGCGCGGACCAGGCCGTCCTTGCTGCCGAATGCGCTGTACAGCGTTGCTTTCGCGACTCCGGCGTGCTCGATGACGCGGTCGATCCCGACCGACTGGACACCCTCGGCGTAGAACAGCTCGTTGGCGGCGGCCAGCAGTCGCGCCCGCGCTGCCGCGCTGCGTTCCTTCGGTGACAGCACCTTGTCAGACATACCCGCATAGTAGCAGACAGGTCTGTCTGTCTTTATTGGTCGCGCGTTCCTCTTGACATATTCAGACCGGTCTGTCTAGGTTTGAGGTGTTACCAGACAGACCGGTCTGGATGACAAATTTGGAAGGTGCATCCCATGTCTGTGGAGCACGAAAACCTCGAACTGCATCCCATTACCGCCCTGGTCACCGGGGCCACGTCCGGCATCGGCCGGGCGGTCGCCAAGCGGCTCGCTGCCGATGGAATGTCCGTTGTCGTGGTCGGCCGCAACGCTCAGCGAGGTGCCGGGGTCGTCGACGAGATCACCGCGGCCGGCGGCCACGCCCGGTTTGTCGAGGCGGACCTTGAGGACGCGGCCGGCATCGACCGACTCGCCGGCGAGGTCGGCGAGATCGACGTCCTGGTCAACAACGCCGGGCAAGCCATCTGGGCACCTACCGAGGAGATGAAGGTCTCCGAGTACGACGCGATGTTCGCCAGCAACGTCCGCGCGCCGTTCTTCCTCGTCGCCGCGTTCGCCCCGGCGATGGCGGCGAAGGGATCGGGCGCAGTGATCAACATCGGCAGCATGGCCGGCAGCCTCGGCCTGGCCACCGGCGCCGCGTACGGCGCGACCAAGGCCGCGCTGGCGGCACTGACGCGGGGCTGGACCGCCGAGTACAGCGGCCGCGGCGTCCGCTTCAACACCGTCGCCCCCGGACCGGTCTACACCCGGCCCGAGGCCCGCGACCTTTTCGACGCGCTCGCCGAGACCACCGCGATCAAGCGCGCTGCAGAGCCCGAAGAGATCGCCGAGGTCGTCGCCTTCCTCGTCTCGCCGAAGGCCGGCTACGTCACCGGCGCGACCATCGCCGTCGACGGCGGCCGCACCGCCATCTGAACCTGCCTGCCCTGAGAGGCAACGTTCATGAGGAGCACCGTGTGCGGACTGAGCGTCGACGCCGCCGACGCCGAGAACCTCGCGTACTTCTGGGCCGAGGCACTCGGGCGGAACGTCACCCCGAGCACGAGCCCCGAATTCCCCACACTCGACCCGGACGGGGCCACCCCGCGGCTGAGCATCCACCAGGTCCCCGAGCCGCAGTCAGTGAAGAAGCGGCTCCACCTCGACCTCATCAGCCCCCTCTTCGAGGCCGAGCCCCAGCGGCTGATCGTGCTCGGCGCGTCCCGGATCCGCGACGTCACTCAGGGCTTCGCCCGCTGGACGACGTTCGCCGACCCCGAAGGCAACGAGTTCGACCTCGTCACTGGCCGAGACGTGAAAGGCAGCCAAGGAGTATGCACCCGCGTCTGGGCGAACGCGTCTGAGACCAGGTCGCCCGGCAGTACAGAAGCACAGGAGTTGAAATGAACAAGCCCGTCATTCTGATCACCGGAGCGCTCAGCGGCATCGGCCGCGCCACCGCCGTCGCCTTCGCCAAGAAGGGCGCGAAGGTGGTCGTTGCCGGTCGACGCGATGAGGCCGGCAAGGCGCTCGCCGAGGAGCTGCGCTCTTTCGGTTCCGAGGCCGAGTTCATCAACGCGGATGTCCGCAAGGAGGATGACATCCGCGCTCTGGTCGACGAGACCGTCGCACAGTTCGGCCGTCTCGATGTCGCGGTGAACAATGCCGGCACCGAAGGCCAGGTCGGCCCGATCACGGAACAGACCGCGGAGACCTATGCCGCGACGTTCGACACGAATGTTCTCGGCGTGATCCTGAGCATGAAGCACGAAGTGCGCGTCATGCAAGGACAGGGCAGCGGAGCCATCATCAACATCTCCTCGACCTACGGGCACGAGGGTGCGGCGGGAGCCTCCCTCTATGTCGGCAGCAAGCATGCCGTCGAAGGCATCACCAAGTCCGTGGCGCTCGAGCTCGCCAAGTCTGGAATCCGCGTGAACGGCGTGGCGCCTGGTCCTACAGACACCGGCATGCTGACCCGCTTTACCGGCATACCGGAGAACAAAGCGGCTCTGGTGGCGGATGTTCCGTTGGGTCGCCTCGGCCTCCCTAAGGAGCTTGCCGACGCGATCGTTTTCCTTGCATCGGACGAAGCTTCATTCATCACCGGGCATATTCTCAACGTCGATGGCGGTCACACCGCCAACTGACCTGTCCAGGCGCGGAGGTTCGCTCCGCGCCCGGTTGACCTGGCCGTGAGTGGAACTGTTCTTCAGGCTTCTGGCGCACGCAATCAGCAAGGTGAGACGAGCTGCGTCCCAGCGAGTTTCACTGATCCACGCCGATCGGCGATGCCGGTCTCGCAGGGCCGCCGGCGTCGCCTCCAGCGGCGGCCGGACTCCCGACACCATCGAGCAGATGGCGCGGGACGCCGAGGCGTTCATTGATGCCCTCGGCCTTACCGTCATCGACGTTCTCGCCCACTCCATGGGTGGTCTGGTGGGGCAGCAGGTCGCCCTCGACCGTCCCGAACTGGTGCGCAAGCTGGTGGTCTGAACCGCGCCCCGCGGCGGACTGGGCCTGGGAGCCATGCCCCCCCGAGACCGAGGCGCTCTTCTTCGAGACGTACACCGGCAGGAGGAATCGCCCAGCTCATCCTCTACCCCGACGCGAACCACGGTGCTCATCACCAGTACCCCGAGCTGTTCGTCAAGCACGCCAAACTCTTCCTCGATTCCGAGTAGGAGTCGGCGAGGATCAGCCGCGTGCGCTCTGCGGCGCGGCGGGTGCAGAAAACCATGTCAATCGACATGATGATGGGCGAGGGGATGCAGGGGCTACCTCGTGGAGGACCACATGACTACTCCCGAACAGAACAAGGCACTGGTGCTGGAAGCGTTCGACGCGCTGTTCAACAAGCGTGACTACGTCGCCGCCGAAGACTTCTGGTCCGAGCGCTACATCCAGCACAGCGCGCACATCGCACCAGGACGCGCGGGTCTGTTCGGCCTGGTCCGCTCGCTGCCGGACACCCTGCGCTACGAGCACCAGTTCGTCCTCGCCGAAGGCGATCACGTCATGCTCTACGGCCGCTTCAGCGGCCAAGGCAGCCCCGCCGCCTCGGTGGCGGCCGACGTGGTGCGCATGGAAAACGGCAAGCTCGCCGAACATTGGGACGTCCTACAGGATGAGGCGACCCACGCCGAGTCCGCCAGCGGCCTGCCGATGTTCGGTGACCACTTCCCGCCCGACCGCTGACCGGCTCCGGTGTGGCCGAGCTGCCGGGGGCAGCGCGCCGAAGTCGGTGAGTACGACGATGGCCGCTGTGTTCCAGGCCAGCAGGTCCTGGCGCCGGCCCGAAATCATCGCGGGGATGTCATGCATGCCGTCGAACAGCTGCCGCAGCTGCTGGTCCACCGAGGTGGCTGTGGAGTGGTCCCGTGATGGCTCGGTGATGTTTGCGGTGGAAAACTCCATCGAAGCCGGCCGTACGCCTTTTACGGTCGCCGGTGGCGCAGGAGGGAACGCCGTCCTGGAGTGCCGTCAGGGCGTGGGGCGCCTCAGTCGGCGGCCCAGGAGGACGGCTCCTGTGCCCGCGATCAACGAGGCGGCGGCGATACCGGTGAGTGCGCTCTCGGCCCTGGATCCGGTGTCGGGCAGCATGGGCCGGGCGGATTCGGCTGCGGTGGCGGCTTGGAGGACGAGGTCGGTGACCGCTTCGGGGTGGGCGATCATGGCCACATGGGAGGAGTCGATTCCCACCGTGTGTGAACCCGCGCGCTTTGCCTCGAAGCGTTCCTGGTCGGGGTTGATGGTCTTGTCCTGCTTCGCGACGAGGAACCACGACGGGATGTGTTTCCAGGCGGCCACCTTTGCCTTCTCCGAGAACGCGGTGGTTGCCACGGGCCGTTGGGTGACCGCCATGAGCCTCGTGGTGCTCTCCGGCAGGTCGGCGGCGAAGACCTGATGGAGTCTGTCGGGCTTGAGGTAGAGGTCGGTCCCGCTGAGGCCGCCGCCGGCCCGGTAGGGGACGGACTTCGTGGCGGTGTCGAGTTCGCTGGGGAACCTGGCGGCCAGGGACATGCCGCTCTCGCCCACGTCGGGCATCAGTGCCGCTACGTACACCAGGGATTTCACCCGGGGGTTGCCCGCGGCGGCCGAGCTGATCAGGGCGCCGCCGTAGGAGTGGCCCACCAGCACGATCGGGCTCTTGATGCTGTCCAGCACGGAGGCGATGTAGGTGGAGTCGTTGTACAGCCCGCGTAGCGGGTTGGCGGGGGCGATGACGGTGTAGCCATGGCGTTCGAGCCGCTCGACCACCCTGTTCCAACTGGAGGCGTCCGCGAACGCCCCGTGCACCAGCACGATGGTGGGTTTGGCCATGGCCGTGGTCGTGCCGCCGTCCGCGGCGGCAGGGGCTGCCACGGTCGTGCACAGGGCCATGGCGCACCCGGCCGCGATGACGTGTGCGCGACGTATTCGGCGCCGTGAGCCGGGGACCGGAAACGCTGCCATGCCGTTCTCGCCTTCTGTGAGACCTATGGCATCCGAGTGTTCAGCCGTACGCACCGGCAGGCGCGGCCACGCACTCAACCGGGTCACAAAAGTGGGCCATGGGGGTGAGTGCCGGAGTCAACGGGTTTCCCAAACCTGCGTCATGAGCTGTGTGTATTCCGAAGACCGTCCAGCGTCGTGCGCAGAGCGCGGGCTCGACTGGATGTCTGCTGCAGAAGCCGTGCCGCTGCGCGAACTTCCGTCCCGACGCCCTGCCCGAGGTGATCACCCGCTATCTGGACGCCCACCGCGCTCATGCCACTGCCACCGCACCCGACCCGGACCACTACCTCGCCACACACCACCTTGAGGGCAACTTCCCTGGCGGGGCAGTGGACCTGCACTACTGCTTTACCCTCAGCGACGGCCTCATCGAGAACCTCGTCATCGAACCCTGACCTGCACCCACGCATGCCCCAGTCGGCAGCACAGCACGCGCCGCGCAGTCCCGCAGGAACAACTTGCCGCAGCGCCTGACCATTGCGAAATCGCCGGCGGCTTCGCGGCCGCCCAGTACGTCACTGACATGGAGGAAACAGACGGCATCAAGTTCCCGACCAAGCGTCGCGCGTATCTGCGCGGGCCCGAGGGAAGTCCCGACACGATCACGTCATGGTGAGCATCGACCTGAGTGACGTGCACTTCTCATGACGTCCTCTGACGCACAGCGGCGCCCATGGCGACCACGTCGACATCGGCACGGCCTGTATCCATGACGCTCAGCAGAGATTCGACGCAGGACGGTCGGCGCGCTCACCTCCCGCCGTCGCCCGGTGAGCCTCTCCCGGCAATTCCGTGGAACAGGTGCGAGCCTGAAGAGCCGCCGAGACGGGAGGTTCAAGCTGCGATGAGAGCGCGTCACTGAGCCATGTCTTCGTCCGCACCGATGTCTCGTAACAAGGAGTGGTGCCCCATGCTCGCCATTCACCTCACCCAGTTCGGGGAGCCGGAGAAGAGCCTGAAGGTTGTGGACGTGCCCGCGCCCCCGGCTCCCACCGCCGGGCAGGCACTGATCCAAGTCGAGTATGCCCCGCTCGACCACCACGACCTCCTCCTGGCGCAGGGCATCTACCCCCTCCGCCCTGAGCTGCCCACCGCCATCGGCAACGAGGGCGTCGGCACGGTCGTGTCCGTAGGGCCCGACGTCACGCAGGTCCGTCCCGGCGACAGGGCCCTGCTTCCCTTCGGCGTCTTTTCCTGGTCCGCGCAGGTCATGGCCAAGGCAGCAGACCTGAGCGTCTTGGACAAGTCCATCGGCCTCGATCAGGCCGCGATGCTCAGCATCAATCCCGTCACCGCGGGGCTCCTGGTCGGCCTGCGCGACCTTCCGGCCGGTTCCTGGGTGGTGCAGAACGCGGCGAACAGCGGGGTCGGCCGGTCCGTCATCGTGTTCGCCAAGGAGCGCGGGCTGCGAACGATCAACATCGTGCGCCGTGCGGAACTCGTGAACGAACTCGAAGACCTCGGCGCCGACGTCGTGGTCGTCGACTCGGCGGACGCCGGCGCGCGCGTGCGGGAAGCCATCGGATCCGATCCGGTACTACTCGGCCTCGACGGCGTCAGCGGAACGGCGACTGCGCTGCTGCTGGACGTGCTGACCGACGGCGCCTTGCTGGCGATCTACGGGTACCTGAGCGGCCGGCCGTTCACGCCCGCCCCGGACGCGCTGCAGACGAAGAACATCACCACGACGGAGTTCTGGATGTACCAGGACGAGTTTCTGCCCCGCCTTCCGGCTCTGAACGCGGAGTCCGCGCGGCTGGTTGCCGAGGGAAGACTCGTCCTGCCCTCCGCGCCCGTCTACAAGGCGGCGGACTTCCCCGAGGCACTCGTGTACTTCCGGAAGAACGGCAAGGTCCTCCTGGACTTCAACCCGCATCGCGCGTAGGCGCCGGCGCACCTGCCGCTGAGGCCGGGACCACCCCGAAAGGCCCCCGAAACACGATCAAGGATGAGCAGCATGACAGCACACAGCACCATCGGCATTCTCGGCGCGGGAGAGGTCGGCCGGGCCGTCGCCGACAAGGCTGTCCGTCACGGACATGAGGTACTCATCGGCAACAGCCGGGGACCGGAGACACTCAAGGCCGTCGTGGCGCAGCTGGGGCCGAAGGCCCACGCGGTGACAGCCGAGGAGGCGGCGCAGCCGGACCTCGTCTTCCTCGCGGTGCCGTTCTTCGCCGTACCGGACCTGACTGGCCTTACCGACTGGTACGGGAAGATCGTCGTCGACACGACGAATCAGTTCGCCGCGGCCAACCCCTGGCGGGGCCGGTACGACGTCGGTGACCTCACGGGCAGCGAATGGGTCGGCGTGCGCCTTCCCGGAGCGCGGATCGTGAAGGCGTTCAACACCCTGTTCGCCGCGTTCATCGCCGGGAACCCCCGGCACGAGGAAGGCCGCCAGGTGGTCTTCTACGCGGGCGACGACGCCGCCGCGAAGGCGGCCGTGGCCGCTTTGCTGGACGCGTTCGGTTTCGCCGCACTGGATCTCGGTGGTCTGCGAGAGGGTGGCCGGCTGATGCAGCTCGACGGCCCGCTCAGCGCACGGCACTTCCTGCTTCAGGATGCCGGCTGACGACCCGGACCTCGGCCACCCCGGGGCCGAACGCCCAGCACACACAGGAGGAGCGTCATGAGCCGTCGTGTCGTCTACACCCGCGGCGGGCCGCCCGCCGACGTCCTGACCGTCATCGAGGAGCCGGAGCCGGCAGCGCCGCAGACCGGTCAAGTACTCGTCCGCACCACCGCGTTCCCCGTGCACCCTGGTGATCTCCAGGCCGTCGAGGCGTATCCAAGGAACAGCGGACAACCGGCCCCCGCCGGCATCGAAGCCACCGGCGTGGTGGAGGCCATCGGCCCGGACACACCGGTGGCACCGGGGGTCGAACCCGGCGCGCGGGTGGCGGTCTTCCCGCACCCGGGCGCCTGGTCCCAGTGGATCATGGCGGCCGCCCGGGTGGTGGTCGCCGTACCAGCAAAAGTGCCCGACGAGGTCGCCGCGCAGATGCTCGTGAACCCGATCACCGCAGTGATGCTGCGCCACGAGGCGGAGGCACACGCCTCCATCGGGTACGACGGTGTTCTGCTGCAGACCGCGGCCGGCTCGTCGGTCGGACGACTGCTGACCGCCGTGTGCCTGGCCCACAGCATCTCGATCGTCGACGTCGTCCGCAGCGAACGCGGTGCCGCGGAACTGCGTAAACGTTTCCCGGACGTGCCGGTGGTGGCGACGGAGCATGCAGGCTGGGCCGATGACGTCCGCAGCGCGGCGGACGGCCGTCCGGTGAGTGTGGCTCTAGATCCGATCGGCGGGAAACTTGCCGAGAGCCTTCTGGACCTGCTGACGCCGGGCGGAAAGCTCATCTGCTACGGGCAGATGGCCGCGGAGCCGATCTCACTGCCCGCGTCGACGCTGCTGCACAAATCGCTGACGCTGCGCGGCAGGAGCATCGGCCGCTGGATGTCAGACGCCTCCGCCGAGAGGCAGGCATCCGACGTCGCCGCCGCGAAGCTGATCGCGATGGCGTTCAAGGACCAGTTCGATGTGGCCGCCACCTACGGTCTCGGTGACCTGGCAGAGGCCGTGGAACACGCGGTACGGCCCGGCAAGGTCGGCACCGTCCTCATCCGCCCCTGGTAACCACCCCTGCGGGCATCACTGCGCCCATGGGAGAGAGCCTCCGGCATCAGCGGCCGGATCGCGCCGCCGGCGTGGCCGGCGGCGGTCTGTCGGGCGAGTCGTCAGGTGTGCTCGGGGATCCCCAACGCTCGTACCACCTGATCGAGTTCCTCCTGGTAGAGCTTTTGCGGGCTGCTGGTCTGGGTGCGCAGGTGGCCGTACACCTCGAGCGATACCAGGCCGTGCAGGCGGGCCCAGAGGCGAAGTGCGAGGGCGACGCCGGCCGGCGGCAGCGCCGGGAAGGCCGGACGGACCTTGTCGAGCAGGCCGGGGTCGAAGTCGGACCACTCGAACCGGCTGTCCCGGTGGAGGTGTTCGGTATGGGGCCAGGCTGCCGCAGCCAGCGCGGTGACGCCGAGGCAGACCCGGCGGGCGGCGTCCGGGGCGGCCCCGCCCTCCGGGGCCTGATAGCCGGCGACGGGGTCGCCGTAGACGAGCCGGAATCCCTCGGGGTTGGCCAGGGCCCAGCCGCGGAAGGCGTCGGACCAGGCCCGGATCCGGGCGGCCGGATCGTCGGGAGGGGCGGCTTCCCACGCGGCGTCCACGACGTCGGCGAGAGCGCCGTACACGTCGCGGATGAGTGCGGTGACAAGGTCGTCGCGGGTCGCGAAGTAGCCGTAGATGGCGTTGGCGGTCATGCCCATCTCGCGGGCGATCGCCCGGAGCGTGATGGCGTCGGGACCACCCGTGGCCATCAACGCCAGTGCCACGCTCTTGATTTCGGCCGTCGTCTCGGCCCGCAGCCGCTCGCGCCGTCCCCGGCTTCCACTACCCGTCACATGAACACAATACAGCGTCACGATTCATGGTGCCGTAGTGAAACTTCACGGCGTATAGTTACTGCACGCCGTCACCGCACAGGGTGCGGTGACCTTCGCATGACCTAGGGGAGACCATGCACATTGGAGTCATTGGAGCCACCGGAACCATCGGCAGCCGGGTTGTCACCGAAGCTCTCGACCGAGGGCACCGCGTCACGGCATTCAGCCGCGACGTTGCACGCCCGAGGGCGGAGGAACGCCGGGAGAACGTCACCTGGGCGAGCGTCGACGCCCTCGACCCGGCGACCATTGCTGCCGTTCTCCCCGGCCTGGACGTGCTGATCAGTGGATTCCAGCCTGGGAACGCGGCCAAGGACTTCTCGGACACCGTGGCGCGCTCGATTGCCGACCCCACGGTGTACGCCACCGCGGCGCGAGCCCTGCTGACAGCCCTGGCCAGCCACCCTCGAACCAGGCTCATCGTGATCGGCGGCGCCGGCAGTCTGGAGATCGAGCCGGGAGTAGTACGCGCCGACTCCGATGAACTGCTGCACGAGAGCCTCGACCAACTCGGACTGCCCCGCGACTACGCGGCAGCGGTGCGCGGCCACCGGGACGCACTGAACGTGCTGCGCACCTCGAACCGGCTGTGGACGTACTTCAGCCCGGCCGAGGAGATCGCCCCCGGCGAGCGCACCGGCCGCTTCCGCATCGGTGGCGACCAGCCCGTCCTGGACGCCGACGGCCGCAGCCGCATCTCGGCGGAGGACGCCGCGGTCGCCCTGATCGACGAGGCCGAACTGCCGCGCTTCGTCCAGCGCCGCTTCACGATCGGCTACTGAGCGAGCTGGTGGGGACGGCCGCCGACACCGGCCGCCCCCACCGTCCAGCGCGGAGAACTCTCAGGTCGGGCGGCATCCATGAACGCCTCCTTGCATGACACGGGCACGGCTCAGCCCCAGGAAGCCGATCTCGCCCGGCGGGTCCGCGGCCTGGACGGCTTCGGTGACATAGGCGGCCTGCACCGCGAGGGCGCGGAAGAGCGCGGGACCGTCGCCCAAGGGCGGACGGTGCTCGTCGAGGACGGAATCGAGGACGTCGACCGTGGCCATGTCGGCGACCCGACTTGGCGGTCCGGTGCGAGTATCTGTGGTCCCGCCGCGCCCTTTTCCTCGGCGCACAGGCGTCCTCGGGCCGCGAGGCAGTCGAGCCGTCGCTGCTCCGCCGTCGCCCAGTGTCCTACTCGCTCAGGGTCGAGGGGCGTGGCGTTGCCGACGCGGAGCTTGGTGGGGCCGAGGGCCCGCATCGTGCGCAGGCTCTCCAGGTTGCCGAGCCTCCCATCGTGGAAGGGCGGGTTGGCTGCCCGCCCCTTGACGACGCCCATCAACGGTGTGGCCACGAAGTCTCCGGCCATCAGGTCGCCGTTGCAGGAGAGGGCGGAGGTCTACCGCCTCTTCGCCGAGGAACTCCCGTACCTGCCCGGCTATCAGCACGCCCGAGTCCATCTCGTCAACGCGTTCACCAAGGAGAGCGGCATGATCTTCCGCCGACGGCAGGCCCGCACGGCTGTCTGCGCGCGCTGGCCCGGGCAGGCGTCGGCCCGGAGCAGCGTCACTCTCACCCATTTCCTCTTCCGGCGTACAGGACGGGGCGGGGGAGCTCTCGGCCGTTGTGGGCGGCGGTTGGCCGGTCACGGCGACGTGCTCTCAGTTTGCGCTGCTCGCCATCTGCTCCAGTTCGAGCCGCCAGCGCTCGCTGAAGCGGTAGGCGCCATCCGTGGTTGCCCGGAAGTTGACCGATTCGGCGGCGGGTGCATTATCGCCGCGGGGTAATGAAGGTGCCATTGACGGCATATCCATCCAGCCCGTGGAGTTCGCCGTATGCAATCAGGTCGCTGGTGCGGTTGATGAACCCGCGTCCCGAATGGTTGAGCGAGGTGTGGCAGAGGACGCTGAATCCGGTCAATTCTCCGAAGGAGATCAGCAGTTCGGCCATTTCCGGGTTCGCCGTCGGGTCGACGGTCTGAGTGCGAGCTGTTCCGTCGACGTGCGTCACTGCCTGCAGTTCGCTGGACTCGACCTGGCTGAAGTACAGCATGTAGGGATCGGGGACCCAGCCGATGATGTTCCCGTCGCGGAGGTAGCGGGAGCGCAGGTCAGCCCGGCGATGCCCTCTCCCACGACGGTGACTCGCATCGGCCGTCCCTCCGTGCGGCTGCGGAACACCCGGCCGACCAGGTGCCACGAGGTCCATCGCCTCGCCATCTTGGCCAGTGCTCGGTTGGGCGGTGCTCGGCTGGGGCACCGGACTGATGCCCTGTCCTCGGCCCGTGTGCCCGCGCGATGAGATCTCAGCCCTTCTGCCTATCCCAGCCGGTCGGCCCAGTCCTCCGGGACTCGTCCCGCGGGGCCAGGGGTGGGCTGATCGGCCGGGTGGCTCTCAGGGGGAGCCAGGGGCGGGCCCGAGGCGTACATCTCCGAGGTCTCGTAGTTGTAGAACCAGGTTTCGCCCGGTTCGAAGCTGCGGATCAGCGGGTGCCCGGTGGCCCGCGCGTGAGCCGTCCCGTGCTTGGCCGGCGAGTCGTCGCAGCAGCCGATGTGGCCGCACTGTGCGCAGCGTCGCAGGTGGAACCACCAGCCGCCGGCCGCGTCGCACTCGGCGCATCCGGTTCCGCTGGGTGGAACCGAGGGGTCGATTCCGTCGGGAGAACTCATGAGGTCTCCTCCTGTGGGGGAGGGGGGTCGGCGGAGGCCAGCGGGAGGCGTACCTGGAAGCGTGTGTCGCCGGGAACGGACTGGAACCGCAGGTCCCCGTTGTGCTTGTTGACGACGATGCGCCATGAGATGTCCAAGCCGAGACCGGTGCCCTCACCTACCGGTTTGGTGGTGAAGAACGGGTCGAAGATGCGATCGCGGAACTCCGCGGGGACTCCTGGACCGGTGTCGCGGAATTCGACGAGTAGATGGTCGCCATCACGCGCGGTCCGTACGGTCAACGTGCCGTCGCCGCCGGTGCTGTCCATCGCCGAGACGGCGTTGTCGATCAGATTCGTCCATACCTGGTTGAGCTCGCCGGGGTAGCCGGGGATCTTCGGCAGGCGGCGGTCGTAGTCCTTGACGACGGTGATGTGGGGACCGATCTTCGCGGAGACCATCAGCAGGGTGCTGTCGAGCAGCTCATGCACATCTGCGAGCTGGTGGGGTGCTCGATCGAGTTGCGAGTACTGTTTGGCCGCGGTCACGAGGGCCGAGACGCGGGTGGTCGACTCCTCGATTTCGTTCATCAACACCTCGATTTCGACAGTGCAGTTGAGCCACCGCACGGCATCTTCGAGGGTGTCCGCGTCCACCGCTGCGGCGACCTGGTCCAGCCAGTCGGTGTCGAGGCCGGCCTGTACGAAGGTCGGCGCGAGCTGCCATCCGTCCCCGATGCCGTGGTCGTCCAGCCAGTCGGAGAGGGTGTCCTCCCGGTCCGAGGCTTCCAGCGGGCTCAGGGCGGTGGCCTTGGCGACGCGTTCGGCGGTGCGTTCTTGGACGTCGATGAGCGTCTCCAGAGTGTCGCGCCGGTACGGGCGTGCCGCGATGATGCCGAGCTTGTGGCGCATCCCGGCAACACGGTCACGGAGCGCGGACGTTGCTCGCACGGCAGCGGCGGCGGGGTTGTTCAGCTCATGGGTCAGACCTGCGGACAGCGATCCGAGAGCCAGGAGCCGTTCTCGCTGGCCGACGGCTTCCTGGGCGCTCTTGGTGCCGAAGAAGAGGCCCTCGAGGAGGTGCACGGCCATGGGAAACCACTCACGCATGATCGCGGCGAAGGTCTCCGCAGGCAGTACGAAGAAGCGTGTGGGCTCAAGAACACGGAGCGAGCTGTTGTAGACCTGCCGCAGGCGGTCGCCCAGATAGGCCTGGAAGGCTCCCGCGTACACCCCGCGGCTGGAGCTGCGGGTGATCTCCACGTCGTAGTCCCCGATCCGGCGCGAGAGAACGATGGTCCCTTCGAGCAGCACGTAGAAGCACGTGGCATCGTCGCCCTCGGCGTACACGGGCCCGGGCTCGAACTCCTCCACACGGCCTTCGCGGCAGAGCCGGGCGATCTGGTCGGGGGCCAGCTTCTCGAACAGGAACAGCGAGCCGAGTTCTTCCTGGCTGCACGGCAGCGGCTGGCCGTTCATGACTGCTCCAGATATCGGTGGGCGAGCATGACGGCCATGGCTCCCTCTCCTACCGCGGAAGCGACACGTTTGGCGGACTCGGCGCGGGCGTCGCCGGCCACGAACACGCCAGGGACGTTGGTCTCCAAGTGGTAGGGCGGCCGGTCCAACTCCCAGCCGGCCGGCGGGCGCCCCTCGGCGGTCAGATCGGGGCCGGTCAGGATGAACCCGCGGGAGTCGCGGAACACCGTGCCCTCCAGCCAGTCGGTCAGCGGGGCTGCGCCGATGAAGACGAACAGCCACTGGGCGTCGACGAGTTCGGTGTGGCCGGTCGCGATGTCGCGCAGGGTGAGCCGTTCCAGTTGCCGCGAGCCGTGGGCGGCGTCGACCACCGTGTTGGTCCTTACGGAGATCGTGGGTGTCTCGTCCACCTGCTGGATGAGGTAGTGCGACATCGACGTGGACAAGGACGGCCTGCGCACCAGTACGGTGACCGACTTGGCGCTCCGGGCCAGGTATATCGCGGCCTGGCCTGCGGAGTTCGCGCCGCCCACGATGTACACGTCATGGCCCTGGCATGCGGCTGCTTCGGTCAGGGCCGAGCCGTAGAACACTCCGCAGCCGGTCAACTCGGCCACGTGGGGTGCATCCAGTTGTCGGTACGACACGCCGGTCGCGAGAATCACGGAGTGCGCGGCGACAGCGGAGCCGTCCGAGAACCGGACGACGCGCGACGCGCCATTGATCTCCAGCCCGGTGACCTCGCACGCGGTCAGTATCTCGGCACCGAACTTCGCCGCCTGACGCCGAGCCCGGTCCGTGAGCTGTGCCCCGGAGACTCCGTCCGGAAATCCGAGATAGTTCTCGATGCGCGAGCTCTGGCCCGCCTGGCCTCCGGTCGCGGAGCGTTCCACGAGGACGGTCCGCAGGCCCTCGGAGGCGCCGTACACCGCCGCACCCAAACCGGCTGGTCCGCCGCCGATGATGACGAGGTCGTAGACGTCGGTTGCCGGGGTCGTCGCCAGGCCGACCCGAGTGGCGAGCTCCCGGTCCCCGGGTTCGATGAGGGCCGTGCCGTCCGGAGTGATCACCAGCGGGAGCCGCAGGCCCTCCTGGCCCGCGGCGCACAGCAGCCGCCGGCCTTCCGGGTCGTCGGACGAGTACCACCGGTACGGCACCTGGTTGCGGGCCAGGAACTCCCGTACGGCCGACGAACGCGCCGACCAGCGGTGTCCGACGACCTTGGTGAGGGGCACCGGCCGGTGGTCGGTGGCCCGCCAGGCCGACAAGAGATCGTCGATGACGGGGTAGAGCTTCTCCTCGGGCGGCTCCCAGGGTTTGAGGAGGTAGTGGTCGAGGTCGACGACATTGATCGCGTCGATGGCCGCATTGGTGTCCGCGTACGCGGTCAGCAGGACCCGCCGGGTGTCGGGGTAGATGTCAAGAGCCTGCTCGAGGAACTCGATGCCGTTCATGTTCGGCATCCGGTAGTCGGCCACGATCACCGCGACGGGGCCGCCGCGCAGCTTCAGCTCGCGCAGGGCGGCAAGAGCGGACTCGCCGGACTCCGCGCGCACAATGCGGTACGACCCGCCGTAGCGTCGCCGCAGATCGCGGGCGACAGCACGCGACACGCCCGGGTCGTCGTCCACGGTCAGGATCACGGTCCGCGCCGGACCGGCGGCCCGATCCATAGGCATCCCGTACCCGAGTCGATGGCCCTTCCGCACCGACTTCACGTGCCTGTCTGGCACGCCAGTGCGCCAGCAATATCCATCCTATGAGTGAATGCCATGCTTTGCTATACAAGATCAAGAATGCGGCTTCCTGTCGCACTCATTCGACCCGGTCGTCGACGTCGCACGCCGATCGCAGTACGGCACTGGCCATCGCGTCAGCCGTCGCGACCTCGGTGATCTCGTCCAAGAGGTGCGGTCCGCTGCTGACCGCCGTGGCGACGGCGCGAGAGATCCCGTGTCCTGCGGCCGAGGCGGTGAGCAGTGCCCGCATGTGGGCCCCGTGTCACGCGCCTGTCCCACGGCTGATGACGCAGGCACTTAAATGTCGGAGCGTGACTACAAAGCCGCGGCGTTTCACGATCTTGTTGGTTCCCGAACATGCGGAGGACAGGGGCGGTGCCGTGGCGGAGGACTCAGCCGTCAGATCGGCGGTCGTCGAGGTGACGGGGGAGACGGGTGCCTCGGGCTACCCCGCTACGCCAAGCACGGGATCGTGGGCGACATCGACCCCAGTGCGCGCACGGTCGAGGTGCACGACTGCCTCGAACTCCTCGACCAGCAACCCGGCCTGTCCAACGCCGAACTCGCCCGCGGCGCTTTCGTCACACGGCAATCCATGAACGTCGTCCTCCGCGGCCTCCAGGACGCAGACCTGATCTCCCGGCCCGCCACCACCGACCACGGCCGCGCTCTCCCCGCGCACCTCACCACCAAGGGCCGTAGCCATCTCGACGCGGCCCGCTCCGCCGTCTGTGCCATCGAACGGCAGATGGTCGACGCGATCCCGCAGCGGCGTCTGGCCGCCCTCCTCGCCGACCTCGACCGCATGGCGGCAGCCCTTGGCGGTTGAGCGGCTGCCCCACCGGCGACGACTCCCCCGGACGCCGGAGCCCCACCCCCTGCGGCAGAGGGGCCGGGGCTCCGGGCCACGTGCCTCCGCGGTGCACGGCCGACCGAGGGCCGGGTACGTCAGCGGGTGGTGAGCACCATCCGGAAGCGGGCGGCGCCGGACAGCATCTTCTGATAAGCCGCGTCGGCCTGGTCGAGCGGCACGGCCTCGATCGTGGGGCGGATCCCGTGCAGGACGCTGAACGCCAGGGTGTCCTGCACGTCCTGCGCGGTGCCGGACGGGTGGCCGCGGACGGTCCTGCCGCCCATGATCAGCTGAGCCGGGTTGATTCCCAGCGGGGCGGGGTCCACGCCGATGACCACCAGTTCGCCGCGGTGGGTGAGCCCGTCCATGGTCGCCGTGATGGCTTCGGAGTTGGCGGCGGTGGCCAGGACGACCTTGGCGCCGCCGAGGGCTTGCAGAGCGTCGGCAAGAGGGGTGTCCGCCGTGCTGTCGATGTAGTGGTGCGCGCCGAGTTGCTTGGCGAAATCGGCCTTGGCGGCTCCACGGGCGATGGCCACGGTCTCGAAGCCCATCGCGGCCGCATACTGCACCCCCAGGTGCCCGAGGCCGCCGATGCCGAGTACGGCGACCAGGTCGCCCGACCGTGCGGAGCTGCGCCGAAGCCCGTTGTACGTGGTCACTCCGGCGCATCCCAGGGGCGCCGCATCGGTCGCCGTCAGCCCGTCGGGGATCCGGGCCAGGGCATCCGCCGGCGCGATCACGGACTCGGCATACCCGCCGTCGTACGCCCATCCGGGGACCTTGAGGTTCTCGCACACCATGAAGTCGCCCTGCCTGCACGGCGTGCAGTGGTGGCAGCTGCCGCCGAACCAGCCCACCGCCACCCGGTCACCCACCTGCCGGCCGTGGTCCTGCATTCCCTCGCCGAGCGCCTCGATGCGGCCGGCGATCTCATGCCCGGGAACCAGAGGAAACCGCACACCGGGGAACGCATCGTTCACGAAGTAGACGTCGCTGTGGCAGATCCCGCAGGCGTCCACGGCCACCCGTACGTGCCCGGCACCCGGCCGCTGCACCTCACGGTCGACGATCTCGAACGGACTGCCGGCAGCAGGAACCTGAGCGACTCGGTAGGTGCTCATCTCGATCTCTCCGGGATATCGGTACGAGGGCCCCTCCACCCAGCACACCAGCTCCGGCCCGATCACGCACGCCGGAAGAGATGTCCTGACCAGAGGCGCCTGTTGGGGCCCTACTAGGCGACCCCCACAGGCTATATGAAAATGGATGCCATTTCTGAATTGGTGATGGTGAAGCGGCTCGACTGCCGCACAAGAACCTGAACTCCCCGGGCCGTCAGTCGGCTCCTCCGCCACCTCAAGGAGCGTGCGTGGCATCGGGGTTGATGCCCAGGAGTGTGACCCGGCCTCCCCGTTCTGCCGCGGCGAGCAGTTGTCGCCCGGTCCACGCAAGGGACGTGGCAGGGGTGGTCAGATGCCATGCGGGGAGGGAGGTGTATCCGCTCCTCCCGCCTTGGGCGCCGGTGCGCCACAGTTGGACGGTGTGGTCGGATCCGGCCGTCGCGAGTATGTCCCCGTCGCCGGGGCGCCATGCCAGCGCCGATGCGCATGCGGGGAGGACGGCCAGTCGCGTCGGTCTCCTGGGGGCGATGGCCCAGAGTGACAGCGCCTGGCGCGCGGAGTCCCTCCCCTCACACCCCGGCGTTCGTGACGAAGCCTCTCACGTTGGTTTGCCAGCGCCGGAACCAACGAGTTGACCATTGCGTCCAATTGCGAGATGGCCATGCCGGTCAGCTCCGGGTCGCGGAGAAGAGCCCGTCGGGGCACCCGGGCTGCTCGGCGACGATCGCGGCGGCGGCTTCTGATGCTGCCTCGCAGCCGGGGGCCGGCTGGGTTCCACCGGGGTGGAGCGTGTAGTTCCAGTCACCGTGGAAACGGTGCCAGCTCAATGGCAGCGCATCGTCGAGCCGGTGCAGGACCGCCTCGTGCAGCCGGGCCCACATGCCGGCCCGCGACCCGATCAGCAATCGTCGGTGGGCAGTTGACTTCGATATCCCGAAGCACGGCGGCAACGCACGCCCGGCACAGCCACTGACCAGCTCGTAGACGATCGCCGCGAACACCGTCTCATCAGGCGTGTCCTGCGTCCCACCGCTCTGGGGCCGCACCTTCGACGGCGGGATCAACGGCCTCGCGATCTCAGCCCGTCCGGAACTCTCCACTCCACGTACCCGACCCATACACGGGCCACCGTCCACTTCACCACGTAGGACACGGTCTTACGACGCGGTACGCGATGGTGGAAGTGGCGAGTTGTGCTGCGAGCGGTGCCGGATCGGCTATCCGATTCCTGCGATCAGGGCTGTGGCGGACAACGCCAGCGCGCCACCGCCGACGATGCCCAACGATCACGCCATCCCAGCGGTCAGCCACCCGCTCAAGTGAGTCCATGCGGCGAATGCGAAGGTGAGCCCACCGGCCACGAACCAAGGTCCCCACAGGTAGGTGTGCCAGTGGCTGACCGGCAGCAGTTCCGGGTGAGTTCGATGGCGTGTGCCTGATCGCCGGTCATGTCTCGTCTTCGCTTCGATCTGGTGCCTTCGTGGCCGCAGCGGTGGAAGGTTGTCGAGTGGTAGCGGCTTCGGCAGCAGTGTCGTTCGCGGCCAGCGCCTTCCTGACTCGGCGTTCAACCGAGATCGCTATGTAGGTCCTGACTCGGGCGTGGCCCAGCTCTTCGTACGCCGTCCCCACCAGCTCCTCGACGGTGGTGGGGGCCTCTGTGGGGAAGGTGGTCTTCAGGCGTGCCGTCATCTCCTGGAGGGCTACGCGCTCGGCCTGCCGGGAATGCACCCCTCGGTGACCCCCTATGACCAGTTGTTCCGACGCCGCTGCGACAGCGGCGGTGACCACTGTGAGGGAGAAGCACAGTGACGACCCTGCCCCGCCAGCGCGGCTTGACCGAGCAGGCCGCCGACGCCGCGATCGACACAGCCAACCGCCCGCTGCGCCCCGGGAGTCGAGATGTCCTGAGTGTCGGCCCGGGCAGCACTGCTCAGCCCGTGCCGCGAGGCGTTCGCGGGGGCCTGGGAACGGGCAGCCGGCCTCTGGTGAGAGCAACCATGGCAGCCAGGTAGGCAGCAGCCAGCCGGTGACGACATCGCTCGGCCAGTGAACGCCCAGATAGATCCGTGTGAGACCGACACCGGCCGCCCACAGCACAGTCGGCCCCCAGACGCACCAGCGCAGGATTCGCCGTGCGGCGTGGGCGGCGGCCCAGCACACGAGTCCGGCGACGAGGGCAGAGGTGGTGCTGTGCCCGGAAGGCATCGAGAAGCGTGAAGCGTGCGTTGCCCAGTCGGCATGCGGTGGCCGTGGCCGGGCTATGACCAGCATCAGGGCAAGTCGCAGCCCCTGGCCGAGCAGGAGTACGGCGAGGGCGGCGACCGCGCCGGCTGTCCGTCCTCGTGCGCCGCGACCCGTGAGGAATCCGGCGAGCGCGACCAGGAGACAGGGCCAGATACCGGTGCCGGAGTCGGTCAACGCCCGGGCCGTCGCCACGGCCGCTTCCGGTCGGTGGACCAGCGTCCAGTCGTGCAGCGCTCGATCGCCGGGCAGCGCCCCCTTCCGAGAGGGGCATGGGGCGGCGGGCCGCCCGGGGTGTCTACAGCAATGTAGTCGGTCTACAGCACTGTAGACGCCCCCATGGGACAATCAGTTCCATGACTGAGGAGCGCGGCGACCGTCGGCCGTCCGGCGAACTGGAAGCGAGTGTGCTGGCCGCCCTGTGGGCCGCAGACGGCGGCCTCACCGCCGGGGAGGTCCGCAGGGCCCTGGGGTCCGATCTCGCCCGCACGACCGTGACGACGATCCTGGCCAGGCTGCACGAGAAGGGCATCGTCACCCGCTCGCGGTCCGGACGCGGCTACGCCTATCTCCCGGCGGCGGACGCTCCTGGACTGAGCGCTCGTCGAATGCGCGCCGAACTCGACCGCGGCGAGGACCGCGGCCGCATCCTGGCCCGGTTCGTCTCCGACCTGAGCGACGAGGACGAGAAGACGCTTCGGGCCCTGCTGAACGGTGGCGAGGAGGCCGACGCATGAAATTCGTGGTCTGGCTCCCGCTGCTGATCCCACTGCTCGCGGTCCCGGTCGCCCGCCGCGTCACCGCGCGACTCAGCCCGCGCACCGCCGCGTGGACGCTGGGGGCGTGCTCGGCCCTGCTGGGCGTGTGCAGCACCGCGGCCCTGGGTGTCCTTGCCCTCGGCGGTGCCCTGCAGATCGCCCCGGTCGCCGCGCTGGAAGGCATCTCGCCACGCTTGCTGGACGACCGCACGCAGCTGACGCTGCCCGTCGGGATCCTCGCTGCCGGCCTCCTCGTCGGCGCAGCAGTGGCGGCCGCTGCGGTCGCCGCACGCAACTGGCGGGAGCTACGGGCGGCCCGGCAGGCCGCCGGGACCGCGATCGGTGAGCTGTCCGTACATCCCGACGAACGCCCTTACGCCTACGCCCTGCCCGGCCCCTTCGGCCGCCGGGGCCGCATCGTGGTCAGCAGCGCGATGCTGCGGTCGCTGAGCGCCGAGGAGCGCGAAGTCCTCTTCGCCCACGAGCGCGCACACCTCGCCGGAAGGCACCACCTGTTCCTGAGCTGCGCGCACCTGGCGGCAACGCTGCACCCGCTGTTGCGCGGCCTGCGTGAGCCGCTCACCTACGCCCTGGAACGGTGGGCGGACGAGGCCGCAGCCGAATCCGTAGGAGATCGGCAGCTCGCGGCCCGGGCGATCGGCAGGGCAGCTCTCGCGGCCGTGGCACCCGAAGGCCGCCCAAGGCTTGTGCCCGGAGCCACGTGCGGCCCCGTACCTCGACGCGTCGCGGCCCTCATGGATTCCGGCACCACCCGGGCGACCGGACCGCGCGGCTCGCGCCGCCGGTTGGTCGCGGCCCTTCTGGTCGGCTGCCTCGCCCTCTCGGCTGCCTCCATGCTCCACGCGGCGAACGAACTGCACAGCAGCGTCGAGATCGCCGAGAGCGGAACCGACTTCCGGTAGCCGGCTCGATCCCGCGCAGGGGCCCGGGCGCGGCGACGGTCACGGCAGATGCGATGCGACCGGTGGGTTGGTGTCGCTGTCCACTGGGTGGTGGATCGGTCCTGCGGAGCGCATCACGGCCTGAGCGACGGCGAGCCGAGTTCCGGGCCCGTGTCGGGCACCATGCCCCGCCATATGAACGCAACGGAGTGGACGAGGCGTGTTTTCGACCACGAACTTCCCTCACTCTCGTTCGTCTACAGTGCGGTAGACCGTCTACCCGGTTGTAGTCGCTTGGGGGCACGGTCACCCGGCTGCCCCCGCAGTGCCACTACGGCAAGGGCGACCCGTCCTGAGGCGGTCTGGGGAGCAGCCCCGGGATCCGGACGTCCACGCCGTGTCCGCCACGGGCGCTGCGGGCCGCCGCCCTCGGCTGTCGGCCTGCCCGGCGAACTGCGGCCGGCCCTGTACCCCGGGACGAGTGCCCGAGCCAGTGAGGTGATGTTGTTGCGTCTCACCATCATGGTCGTCGAGGACGACCATGCCCTGCGCGATGTGCTGGTGCGCGGACTGCGCGACGAGGGCTTCGAAACGGTGGCCGCCCAGGACGGCGCCACCGCCCTGCGGCTGGTCGACGACGGTGTGGACGCGGTGGTGCTGGACGTCGGGCTGCCCGACGCGGACGGACGGGACGTGTGCCAGGCGATGCGGGCGCGGGGGTTCGTCAGCCCGGTCGTCTTCCTGACCGCGCACCACCAACTCCACGACCGTCTCAGCGGGTTCTCCGCCGGGGGTGACGACTACCTTCCCAAGCCGTTCCACCTCGCCGAACTCGCGGCCCGACTGCGTGCTGCCCTCAAACGTTCCGGGCCCACCGCACCCACGACCGCCGGGGACCTGGTCCTGGACCCGGTGCACCACAGCCTGTGCGTACGGGACGTCGACGTGGCGCTGACGCCCACCGAGTTCCGCCTGCTGGCCACGCTGATGGCCGGCCTGGGGGCGGTGGTACCCAGAAAGGAGCTGGTCCGGGCCGGTTGGCCGGAGGGCGCGCAGGTCAGCGACAACACCCTCGACCAGTACCTGAGCCGGCTGCGTCGCAAGATCCGGGATGCGGGCAGCGGTCTGACGATCAGCACCCTCCGGGGGATCGGACACCGGCTGTCATGAGTACCGTCCCGAACCTCCTCGCCACGCTGGCCGGCCGCTGCCGACCCCGGACGCTGCGAGGCCGCCTGTCCCTGATCGCGCTGACCACTGCCGCTCTGGTGATGGTGATCCTCACCGTCGTGTTCAACACGATCGTTCGCCATCGCCTCCAGCAGCAGGCGGACAACGAACTGCGCACCCGTGCCACCACCGTGGCCGCGACCGTCGACACCCGCCACCACCCGGTACGCGTCCTGGAGACCCCGGACGACGCCGCCCTCGACACCAACGTATGGATCTACGCGGGGACCCGGCTGCTGGAGCACCCCGCCTCCGCCCCGGTCGGCGACACGATCACCCGCGCCGCCGCCGGTCTCGCCGCGTACGGTGACAAACGCTGCGCCGAGGTGGCGGCCGGTGATCGGATACGCCTGTGCGCCGAGCCCGTGGGCGGGGTCCGGCCGGGTGCCGGGCCCGCCGCTGTCGTCGTCACCGCCATGGGCCTCGCGCCCTACCGTGACTCGGCCGACACCCTGCTCATCGCCTCCCTCGCCTTCGACGCCAGCGTCCTGGCCTGCACCTACGTCCTGACCCGGCTGGCGGTGGGACGCGCCCTGCGGCCCGTGCGATCGATGACCGAGCAGGCCACCAGCTGGAGCGTGGTCGCCTCCGAACAGCGCTTCGGCGCCGGGGACCGCCCCGCCGAACTCACCCGGCTCGGGGCCTCACTTGACGAGCTGCTGGACCGGATCCGTGCCGTACTGCGCCACGAACAGCAGCTCACCCGGGAGCTCTCCCACGAGCTGCGCAACCCCCTGGCACGGATCACCGCCGAACTCGACTGGTTGCAGGCCCGCCCCCGCTCCACCACCGAAACCCGCGCCACCCACGCCGCCATCGCCGACGCCGCCGCCTCGATGCGCACCATCTGCGAGACCGTCCTCGACGACGCCAGGGCCGGCGCACACACCGTTCCCGGCACGGCGGACGCCATGGCCGTGCTGCCTCGACTCGCCGCCCGGCTCGAAGCCCCGGGGAAAGCCACGATCACTGTTTCCGGTGTGGACGCCCTGGTGGCCGGGGTGCCCGCCGCACTTCTGGAGCGCATCGTCGCCCCGCTCGTCGACAACGCGCTGCGATACGCCCGCACCCGGGTCGCGGTCCGGGTCTCGCCGGCGGACGACGGCATCTGCGTTGCGGTCGTCGACGACGGTCCCGGCGTCCCGGCCGCCTTCACCGCGCGCCTCTTCCAGCCGGGGCAGCGCGCCGACCCCGAGGACGGACACGGCGGAGCGGGCCTGGGGCTGCCGCTCGCGCGACGCCTGGCCCGCTCCGCCGGCGGTGAGGTGCGTCATGACGCCGGGCACGTCCCGGGTGCGCGCTTCGTGGTCAGCCTGCCCGCCGGATGACCCGTCCCGGTGGTGTTCAGGAAACACCCGTGAGGGTCTTGTCCTGGGAGGCCGCGGTCCTGCGCTCCTGAACCTGGGCGTAGGCCATGAGGCCGAGCAGGACCGCGAGGAGGACCGCCGACGAACCCGCCGTGCCGAGGTCGAGGCCGCCCTTGGCGAGCGGCTTGGTGAGGAAGTCGCCGACGGTCGCCCCGAGGGGCCGGGTGAGCACGAAGGCGATCCAGAACAGGACCACGTTCGGCACGGCCGGCACCCGCATCAGGGCGACGAGTACGGCGAGTACGCCGGTAACGAGCAGGGCGCCGCCCGCGTAACCGAGTCGAGTGAAGCCGGCCCCCGGAACCCGGGGACCGGCCGCCGTCCGGGGCGATCCGCGCTCAGCTCGCCTGCGGCGTGAGCCGCTCCGGCTCCGAGACGTCCCGCCGGGTGACCGTCAAGAACACCACCAGGCCGAGGAGGACCGCCGACGAACCCGCCGTGCCGAGGTCGAGGCCGCCCTTGGCGAGCGGCTTGGTGAGGAAGTCGCCGGCGGTCGCCCCGAGGGGCCGGGTGAGCACGAAGGCGATCCAGAACAGGACCACGTTCGGTACGGCGGGCACCCGCATCGGGGCGACGAGTACGGCGAGCACGCCGGTAACGAGCAGGGCGCCGCCCGCGTAACCGAGTCGAGTGAAGCCGGCCCCCGGAACCCGGGGACCGGCCGCCGTCCGGGGCGATCCGCGCTCAGCTCGCCTGCGGGGTGAGCCGCTCCGGCTCCGAGACGTCCCGCCGCGTGACCGTCAAGAACACCACCAAGCCGAGGATGACTCCCAGGAACAGCACGCTGGTGATCACCGTGCCCAGGCCGAGTCCGCCGTCGGCGGTCGGCTGGGACAGGTAGTCGCCGATCGACGCGCCCAGCGGGCGGGTCAGGATGTAGGCGATCCAGAAGCTCCACACCGCGTCCAGGCCAAGGGCGAAGTGCGCCACCGCGACCGCGGCGATCGCCAGGGCGAACAGGCCGGCGGAGATCCAGTATCCGAGGTCCATGCGCTCGGCGACCAGGTCACCGGCTGCCGTGCCCAGAGCGAAGGTGAACAGGACGGCGAGCCAGTAGAAGGACTCGCGGCGGGTGGTGTCGACGTGGTGGATGGAGAGCGTGCGCTCGCTGCGGTACCAGGCCACAAACACCACGACGAGGGCCACCGCGAAGGCGACGGTGCTGGTCTCCAGGGGTACGCCCAGGTTGTCGGTGAGGTTGTCGCTGATCAGTGTGCCCACGACGCTGATCAGCGCCACGGCGAGCCAGTAGATGCCGGGCCGGTAGGCGCGGGTGCGGAACTGCGCCACCAGGACCGCGACAAGCAGGACGCTCATCAGCAGCGACACGCCCGTCAGGCCCAGGCCGAGCTGCTCGTTCAGCAGGTCTGCCGCGGTCTCGCCGACCGTGGTGCACAGGATTTTGATGACCCAGAAGTACGCCGTGACTTCGGGGACCTTGTTCCAGCGGAGGCGCTGGCGGGCGTGGGCGGGAGCGGTGTCGGACGCCTCGTGCGTCTCCGTGACCCCAGGGATATCGGCTGTCATGGTGCCCGACCGTGCCACCGGCAACCTGAACGCATCCTGAGCAGCGCGCTGCGGCGCCCACGGAGGGACGGCCCACGCCGGATCATGACTGTCATGTGTCTCCCCGCACTCGCGATACCGGCGCTCGACCGCGATCTCCTGCCGCCGACGAAAGAGCGCCCTCATGAACCCCCTGCCGCCCGCATCACCCACTCCGCCGCAAGCGACCGCGTGGCTGCGCCGACACCTGGGGTGGGCCATGGCCATGACGTACGTCGTCGCCACAGCTCTGCCCGCGCCCGGCCTGTGGCTCCGCCACCCCTTCCTGCTGCCCGGTGCCAATGGTGCGTTCTCCGTGGCCCTGCCGCCGCTGTTGTTGTCGCTGGTGCTGTTCGCGGCCGGACTGCAAGTACCCCTTGACGACCTGGGCCACCTCCTGCGCAGGCCCGTCGCACTGCTGACCGGACTCGCCCTCCATCTGCTGACGCCGCTGCTGGTCATTCCGTTGATCACGTTCGTGTTGCACCGCTCTCCGGACTCCGACGGCGGCAGCGGTCTGACCGCCGCGATGATCCTCATCGTCGCGATGCCCGTGGCGGCCGGCGCCACGGTCTGGACCAGCAAAGGGCGCGGCGAGCAGTCGGTCATGGTGGGGCTGGTCCTGGCCTCGACCCTCATCAGCCCCTTCACCACCCCGGTGACCATCGGGCTGTTGTCTCCACTGCTCCAAGGGGACTACCAGGGGACACTGTCCCGGGCCGTGTACGGCAACGGCTTCGCGCTCACTTTCGTCCTGCTGCCCTGCGGGGCGGGCCTGCTGGCGAGGACACTCCTGTCCGGCGGTTCCCTGAACCGGCTGCTTCGGACCGCGGTGCCCGCGGCGCTGTGGGGCTCGTTGGTCCTGACCTACGTCAATGCCAGCGGAGCCCTGGGCACCTTTCTCACCCATCCGCGTCCTGTGCTGCTGGCAGCGGCCCTGGCCGTGGCCTCGACCGTGTGCGTCCTGTGCTTCGCGGTGGGCCGCGTCACCTCGCGGCTGCTCCGTCTGGACGCCTCCACAGGCTCGTCCGTCACTCTCGCCTGCGGTATGAACAACAGCAGTGCCAGCGCTGTTCTCATCACGACCGCGCTTCCCGACCGACCTCACCTCCTTCTCCCCGTCCTCGCCTACGGCCTCCTGCAGAAACTCGCCGCCGGTCGCGTCGTACGCGATCAATCGCCCCGCTAGCCTGAGGATGTGGCGCGCATCGTGCTGGTCGAGGATGACGAGACCATCGGGGGCCGCCTCGCCGCGACGCTGCGGGGTGCGGGGCACGACAGCGAGTGGTGCCCCGATGGTGCGTCGGCGCTTTCCCGTGCTGTTCGCGGGCCGGCCGATTTGGTGCTGCTGGACCTCGGGCTGCCGGACGCCGACGGCTTCGAGCTGCGTCGGCGATTGCGGGAGCGTCTGCCCGGTGCCGTGCTGGTCGTGCTGACCGCACGCACCGGAGAGATGGACGTCGTCCAGGCCCTGGAGTCGGGCGCGGACGACTATCTGACCAAGCCCTTCCGGCTCGCTGAGTTGCAGGCGCGGATCGCGGCTCATCTGCGTCGCGCCGAACCGGGCGGGAACCAAAGCCCGCTGCGGATCCGCCACGGCACCCTGCTGATCGACCGCGCGGCCCGGCGCTGCTCCACACCGACGTAGGAGGTGGAGCTGCGCCCCAAGGAGTTCGACCTCCTGGTCAGGCTGGCCGAGTCCGCCGGGCAGGCGGTGAGCCGGGAGGACCTGATGAGCGACGTGTGGGACGAGAACTGGTTCGGTCCCACCAAGACGCTCGACGTCCACGTGGCGGCGTTGCGCCGCAAGCTGGGCGACCAGGTGCGCATCACCACCCTGCGACACTTCGGTTACCGGCTCGAACCGTCCGGGGAGCACTGACCGTGCGCCGCCGTATCCTCCGCGCGGTCGTCGTCGCGGTGGTGTGCGCCGTCGTGCTGTTCTCCGTACCGCTGGCCGTGGCGACATTGCGTCTGTACCGGCAGGACGAGGTGCGCGAGTTGCAGCAGCTGGCCGACCGGGTGGCCGTGACCGTCCCGGCGGACGTCCATCACCCGCGTGACCCGATGGAGCTGCCGCACGTGGAGCCCGGCACCTGGGTCGGGGTGTACGACGACGGGGCGCGCCTGGTGACCGGGGCGGGGCCCGCGCGCGGGGACCGCCCGGTGCAGGATGCCCTGGCGGGGCGTGCCTCGTCGCACCGGCAGGGTGACCGGCTGGTGGCGGCGGTGCCGGTGGGTGCCCGTCGTGCCGCCCGTCGTGCCGCCCGTCGTGCCGTCCGTCGTGTCGTCCGACTCCGGCTGGATCAGCCGGCCGTCGGCCATGTACCAGCGGACGCCCAACTCCCGTGCGACCCGCGGATCATGGGTGGTGACCAGCACCGCCGCACTCAGCTCTGCGGCCGCGCCGAGCAGCACCGACAGCACCCGACGGCCGGTCTCGCGGTCCAGCTGCCCGGTCGGCTCGTCGGCGAGGACGAGCCGGGGCCGGCGCGCCAGCACCCTGGCCACCGCGACCCGCTGGGCCTGCCCCGCCGACAGCTCGTCCGGCAGCCGCCGCGCGAGCTCCTCCAGCCCGAGGCGTGCCAGTGCGGCCCGCGCCCGGGTGTCCGCTTCGTCGTCCGGTACACCGTCGATCCGCAGCGGCAACGCGACGTTCTCGACGGCGGTGAGCGGGGGCAGCAGACTCGGGCCCTGGAAGACGACGCCGATGTGCCGGGCGAGACCGCCCGCAGGTGCGCTGCCGAGGCCCGGATGGCTCACCCGGCCGGCCGTAGGACTGTCCAGCCCCGCCATCAGATGCGGCAGCGTGGACTTCCCCGACCCGGACGGCCCCACCACCGCGAGCCGGGCTCCGGGCGGAACCACGCAGTTCAGGCCGTGGACGGCGACGACCGCGCCCGGCCCCCTCCCGTAGGTCCGGGCCGCGTTCTCACAGCGGACCAGCGGCGTGCCGTTTTCCTTCGTGCCGGTGGCCCTCGGAGGGGCGGGCGCGTCCATCATGCCCACCTCCCGTCCCTCAGCCGCAGTATCCGGTCGGAGGCCCCCGCCACGGCACGGCTGTGGGTGACGACGACAACGGCGGTCCCGGCAGCGGCACGTTCGCGCAGCAGGTCCAGCAGCCTCCGTTCCGTCTCCGCGTCCACCTCACCGGTCGGCTCGTCGGCGAGCAGCACATCGGGCGCGTTCGCCAGCGCGACGGCCAGGCCCGCGCGAGCAGCCTCCCCTCCGGACAGCTCACCCGGCAGCGCCCCAGCGCGCCGGCCGATCCCCACCCGATCCAGCAGCTCCTGCGGCGGCACACGGGTCCGCGCGGGCGCCAGCCGCTGCACCAGCGCGACGTTGTCCCGGACGGTGAGGTAGTCCAGCAGATTGTCCGTCTGGAAGAGCACGCCGATGTGCCGTGCCCGGATGCCGCTGCGCTCGCGTTCGGCGCGGTGGCTGAGCCGTTCGCCGACGACTCGTACCGTGCCGCCGTCCGGTTCGTCGAGCCCCGCCAGACAGTTCAGCAGGGTGGTCTTCCCCGACCCGGACGGCCCGGTCACCGCCACCGTCTCGCCGCGCTCGACCTCCAGCCCGACGCCTCGCAGCGCGAACGTTTCCTCCTCGCCGGCCCGGAAGAACCGATACAGGGAACGGGCGCTGAGGACGGGCGCGGACATCAGGACCACCGGAAGGAGTCCGTGACGGTCCGCCAGGGGTCGACGTTGTCGGCTCCCACCCCGCCGGACAGCGTCAGCACGGCCTCGCCCTTGTGCGGCTTATAGAACACATACCGCTGGACGTCCAGGGGGACGCGCTTACCGGTCACCTGGTTGAGAGCGGAGTCGACGCGGTACTCGGCCAGCACCGCTGTGCCCTCCTTGCGCTGTACGTCGACCACCTTGACCAGCGAGAAGTGGGCGCTCGCGGCGCGGATCGCCGGAATGTCCTTGGTACGTACGGAGTTCACCGCCGGGGCCTTCGTCGCGTGGACGCCTTCCCCCCGCACGCTGTTGAACTTGTCGGTGAACACCGTCGCCGGCCCCTGAGTGGTCCGCGCCCATTCGGTGCGGCCGGGCCGGCATCCCGAAGACCTGCACCCCGGGCGTCGCTGGCGGGCGGCTGGATCGCAAGCGATCCCGAACCAGCCGCGCACGGTTTTCAGGGCGCCGCGCTCGTGCCGTGTCCTGCGCGGGTGTGCCGGGTCAGACGGGTAGGTGTACGGCGAGTTGCTCCCACTGCCGTACGGGCGGGGAGTCGGGTGTGGTGGTCACAAGGTGGAGGCTGACGTGATCGGCCCCGGCGTCGAAGTGCTCTTGGACGCGGTGGGCGATGTCCTCGGCGCGGCCGTGGGCCACCAGTGCGTCGACCAGCCGGCTGTCAAGCGCGTCCGGGTTCTCATGTCCAAGTCCACGCAGCAGGTCGCGGCGGTTCGGCAGGGCGGCTGCGGCTGTGGTGCGGGCCAGGTCGGCGGTGTCCGCGTGGTCGTGGCTGAGCACGCAGAGCTGTGTGATGGTCAACAGGCCGTCGTCTTCGAGGACGGCTCTGGCTGCTCGAGTGAACTCGACGGGCATGCCCAGCACTGTTGCGCCCCGGGCGCGTTCGGCGGCGAGGGCGAGCATGCCAGGGTCTAGGGCGGCGAGTACGCGGTTCGGTGAGGCGACCGTGTCGGGTGGCCCGAACGGGGCGTTGTCCAGCGCGTCGAGGTAGGTACGCATGGTGGCCAGAGCCGGGCCGGGACGGTGGCCGCGGACGCCCTGGGCCAGGCTGGCGTGGCTCTCCCACAGACCGAGCAGGAACCTTCCGGGGTATGCCTCCTCCAGGGTGCGCTGCGCGGCGGCGGCCGTGACCGGGTCGCGGGCGTAGATGTCGGTCATGCCGGAGGCCACGGTGATGTGCCGGGTGGCCGCCAGGAGGATCGCGGCCTGCGCCATGGCCTCCCGTCCCGTGATCTCGGGGAACCACAGGGTGCCGAAGCCGAGGTCCTCGACCGCGGCGGCAGCCTTACGGACCTCGGGTGCGGAGAGATGGTCGAAGTCCGCCGCCCAGATCCCGACGCGCCCGAGGCCGTGAGTGCGGGCGCTCATGCGTCCTGCCCGGCGGTGCGCGCGGAGTCGAGGAACGCGGCGATCTGGGACGCGCCGGTGCGCTCCAGCCAAGTGCTGAAGTCCATCGTGCCGGGGTGGATCTCCCGGGTGGCGGGGATGTCCGCGCGGTAGCCGTGTTCGTTGAGCCACTCGTTGGCGTAGGCGAAGTCTTCGCTCAGGGCCCGGATCGCGTCGATCGGAATCTGAACGTAGGGCAGCGGTATGCCGAGTGCCTTCCCGATCGCCGCGGCGACCTGAACCGGCGTGAGTTCGTCCCCGGCCAGAGAGACGGCCCGGCCGATCCACTCCTTCGGCTGGGAGAACGCCAGCGCGGTGACGGCGCCGACATCGTCGACGGCCATGATCTGCTGGGGGACCTCCGGAGCGAGCCCGGTGGACAGGTTCCCGTTCCGCAGCGCGTATCCGCCGGTGAAGTTCTCCATGAAGGACACCGGCCTCAGGATCGTCGCGGGCAGGCCGAGCGCGGCGACGTGCCGCTCGATCCGCCACTTGCTGACCAAATTCACCGGCAGCTTCTCCTCAAGGTGCCGGTCCGCTTCGGCGACCGAGGTGAAGACGAAGTGCCCGATGCCCGCGGCGTGCGCGGCCTCGGCGACGTTCACTCCCCAGCGGACCTCGTCGTCGGCGGTGAAGTCCGGGGCGGTGCCGGGCGAGCCGACGGTGGGCTGGACGCTGAACAGACCCCAGGCGCCCTCGGCCGCCGCGGTCAGGGAGTCGACGTCCTCCATCTGCGCCCGGATCACCTGTGTGCCGGCCTGCGCCAGCGCTGTGGCCTGCGGCCCGTTCGGGTCGCGCGTCAGTGCGCGCACCTGCCAGCCGTCGCGGAGCAGGTGATGTGTCACGGCCCTGCCCTGCAGGCCGGTCGCACCCGCCACCACGACGGTCTTCTTCGTCAGCTTCACGATCGTCTCCATTGCGTCCATGCGGAGGGGAAGCCACACCCTCATAAGTGGGGCGGCCCTCCGTTTCTCGTTCGATACGATATGGAGGACCACCCCGTTTATCAAGCCGTCAGGAGTTCCCGTGCTCAAGGACGCCGCCACCCCGCCCGGTCGGCCGATGCGGGCCGACGCCCGCCGCAATGCCGAGAAGATCGTGGCCGCGGCCGGGGCCCTGATCGCCGAGCATGGCGCCGACGCCTCCCTGGAGGAGGTCGCCCGCCGTGCCGGAGTCGGCTCGGCCACCCTGCACCGCCACTTCCCCTCCCGGCAGGCGCTCCTGGAGGCGGTCTTCAAGGACCGGGTGGAGGCCCTGTGCGCGAAGGCGGACGACCTCCTCACCGAATCCGACCCGGGCCAGGCGCTGACCACCTGGCTTCACGCCGTTGGCGCGCACGCCGTGGCCAACCGGGGCCTGGGGTCTTCGCTGATGCGGGACGGAGACCCGGCGCTTGGCGAAACCTGCCACGAAATGATCACCACTGCCGGAGAGGCCCTCCTTGCGCGCGCCCAAGCGGCAGACGCCGTGCGCGCCGAGATCACCATCGCCCAACTGCTCAAGCTCGTCGGCGCCATCGCGCTGGCCACCGAGCGGGAGATCGACGGCCCGGCCGAGGCCGACCTCCTGCTGTCGATCGCCATCGACGGCGTACGCACACGCTGACCCCGGTTCTCGCAAACGGTGGCGGGCTCAACGGGTCGATGAGCACCTCCCGCTCCGCTGCCAAGGCACTCCACTCACTCTTCACGAGCGCACTAAGTCGCACGCCAGGCACGCCACCCATGCCGCATACGCCTGCCGCGCCGGACGGCCGACGTGCAGAACTGAGCACCCGTTGCGAGGTGGTGGGAGGGATCACCGCGGTGGCATGCCTACCCGACCCAGCCATGCCACGAGCCCTGACCGTGGCGCAGCTCAGCCGTCTCGCGGCCGTACCACACCCCCAGCCCGCTCACCACGCACGACTAGGTTCGCCGTCAAAGAAGCCGAAACGGCTGAAAAGGGAGAAGATCGCTCGCTACGGCAAGGGGAAGCGATACAAGGTCGCTGGCATACCTGGAGTCCGGGACTGCTCCTTCGACACCTTGGAGGATGCCAAGGCGTGGCTTCGTCGGGCAGCCACGGACGAGGAGCGCGGCGAGTTCGTGGACCCGCGCGACGGATCCATCACGCTGGCCGACTACATCGCGATGCATTGGGCGCCGGGCAGTGGCGGTGTTCCGAAGACCCAGGGCAACCAGGAGCGGAGAGCGCGCCTTCACATCATTCCGCACCTGGGCCAACTGCCCCTCAGGAACATCACGGCAGCGGATCTGCGCGCGTACGTAGCCAAATTGGAGTCAACCGTCTCCTCGGTCGACTACCAGCGCGGCATCCTGTCCGAGCTCTCCTCCATCCTGGAGGCGGCCGTTGATGACAAGCGGCTCGCCAGGAACCCCATGCACGCGAAGTCCGTGCGGTGGCCCAGGGCGCCACAGGAGCGCCGCTGAGCTTGGCCGTTGGAGATGGCGCTGCGGGTCCGCGACGTCATCAACCCGCGCAACCGGATAGCCGTCGTTCTCGGTCTGGGGTGCGGCCTTCGTCAGGGCGAGGTATTCGGATTGAGCCCGGAGGACATCGACTACGCGAGAGGCGTGCTTCATGTCCGCCGCCAAGTCCAGGCGATCAAGGAGAGGCTGTATTTCACCTTGCCGAAGGGGAAGAAGACCCGTGTCGTCGACATGCCGGCCTCGGTTGCCGAGGAGGTCAAGCGCCACGTCGAAGCGTTCCCACCGGTGGAAGTGGAGCTTCCGTGGGGGAAGTCGGAGGGGCAAGGAAGGAAGTTCTCACTGCTGCTCACCACGCGATTCGGCAATGCCGTAGCGGTGAACACGTGGAACACCTACACGTGGAAGCCCGCGCCGGCCAAGGCCGGCATCATCCCGCCGCGGCCCAAAGGGGCGAAGCCGTGGCAGTGGGAGGCGGCACCGAAGGAGGGCTTCCATGTGCTGCGGCACACCTACGCCTTGATGATGCTGGAGGCGGGGGAGTCCGTGGTGACTGTGGCGCGGTGGCTTGGGCACTCCTCGCCGGCTGTCACGATCGGTTACTACGCTCACTTCATGCCGGAGGCCGGAAGCAAGGGGCGCACCGCCATTGACGGACTGCTGGAGAGGACGGGGGAGCCACCGTGCCAGTAGAAACTCCCCAGATTCTCCCCAGGGCTGATCGCGGCGGTTTCCCCGCTTGCGTGCGCCTGTATTTAATTGTGGATTGTAAGGCTGCTGGGTCAGATAGCCTGGGAAAATGTTGACCGAAGTCATGGCGACCCGCTACGTCACGCCGTTGCGTGAGGGCGGGTCGCTTCCGGGAATCGTCGAGGGCGACGACCTCGGTACCTACATCATGAAGTTCACCGGTGCCGGGCAGGGGCGCAAGACCCTTGTCGCCGAGATCATCTGCGGGCGGCTGGGGCGTCGGCTCGGGCTGCGGGTGCCGGAGCTGGTGCAGATGCAGCTCGATCCCGTCATCGGGCTGGGCGAGCCCGACCAGGAGGTCCAGGAGCTGCTCAAGGCCAGCGGCGGGCTGAACCTGGGCATGGACTACCTTCCCGGGTCGCTGGGCTTCGATCCGCTCGCCTTCGAGGTCGGCTCCCGTGAGGCGGGGCGTGTGGTGTGGTTCGACGCGCTGATCAACAACGTCGACCGGTCCTGGCGGAACCCCAATCTGCTGGTCTGGCACGGCGAACTGTGGCTGATCGACCACGGCGCCGCCATGATCTGGCACCACAACTGGCCGAGCGCGGAGAAGGCCGCGATCCGGCCCTACGACGCCTCCGACCATGTGCTGGCGACGTTCGGCCCGGACATCGAGGCGGCGGCCGCCGAACTCGCGCCGCAGATCACCGAGGAGCTGCTGACCGAGGTCGCGGCGGACGTCCCGGACGAATGGCTGACCGACGAGCCCGGCTTCGACTCGCCGGACGTGCTGCGCCAGGCGTACGTGCGGACGCTGCTGGCCCGCGCGCAGACGATCAGCGACCACATCACCATCGGGGAGCCCACCAAGGACAAGCCCTCGCAGGCCCCGGAATGGCTGGCCGGAAAGTTGCCGCGGAGGGCAGTGAAGTGACCGGTCTGCACAACGGACGCGATGTTTTCGAGTACGCCCTGCTGAAGGTCGTGCCCCGGGTGGAGCGCGGCGAGATGATCAATGCCGGGGTGGTCGTGTACTGCCACGCCCGGCGCTTCGTCGAGGCCAGGACCCATCTGGACGAGGCCCGGCTGCTGGCCCTGGACCCCACGGCCGACGTGGCCGGCGTACGGGCCGCGCTCTGCGCCGTCGAGGGCGTCTGCGAGGGCGGCGAACGGGCCGGGCAGGCGGCCGGCGACGACGCGGGACGGCGTTTTCGCTGGCTGATCGCGCCGCGCAGCACCATCGTCCAGCCCGGGCCGGTGCACACCGGGCTGACCGCCGACCCCGCGGCGGAGGCCGAGCGGCTGCTGGAGCTGCTGGTGCGCTGATGTGGCGGATGCCTCAGTACGGGCGCCCGGTCTGCCGTATGGCGGGCCGGGCGTCCGCTATGTAGGGGCGAGAGCCTGTATGGATGGCGTGAACCCGCCGGGTCCGCTGCGCGTCGCAGGTGAGGTCGGCAACGGCGCGGTGGTGGGGCGTTGACAGCGCGTGGCGGGGCTTCTAGCGTCAGCCCTGCTCAGGGTACTAAGCGGTTGCTCACCTGCGGGATCGGTGCGGCGGACCGCTTGTCGAGGTTTCGAGGGTGAGGAGAACCCGCATGTCCACCACCGAGCAGCGCGTCGCCATCGTCACGGGCGCGGCCCGCGGTATCGGCGCGGCCACCGCCGTACGCCTGGCCGCCGAGGGCCGGGCCGTCGCCGTACTGGACCTCGACGAGGCGGCCTGCAAGGACACCGTCGAGAAGATCACCGCGGCCGGCGGCAAGGCCGTCGCGGTCGGCTGCGACGTCTCGGACGCGGAGCAGGTGGAGGCGGCGGTCACCCGGGTCGCCTCCGAGCTCGGCGCGCCGACCGTCCTTGTCAACAACGCCGGTGTGCTCCGCGACAACCTGCTGTTCAAGATGAGCGAGACCGACTGGGACACGGTCATGAACGTTCATCTGCGCGGCGCGTTCCTGATGTCGCGCGCCTGTCAGAAGCACATGGTGGACGCCGGGTTCGGCCGGATCGTCAACCTCTCCTCCAGCTCGGCGCTCGGCAACCGCGGCCAGGCCAACTACTCGACCGCCAAGGCCGGCCTCCAGGGCCTCACCAAGACGCTCGCCATCGAGCTCGGCAAGTTCGGCGTCACCGCCAACGCCGTCGCCCCCGGCTTCATCGTCACCGACATGACCGCGGCCACCGCCGAGCGCGTCGGCATGGGCTTCGAGGACTTCCAGGCCGCGGCCGCCACCCAGATCCCGGTGCAGCGGGTCGGCCGGCCCGAGGACGTCGCCAACGCGATCGCCTTCTTCACCGGCGAGGCGGCCGGCTTTGTGTCCGGCCAGGTCATGTACGTCGCCGGCGGCCCGCTCAACTGACCGCCCCACCGACTCCAGGAGAACGAGACATGACTGAGCAGGACAGCGGGTTCCCCGAGCTCTCCGGCAAGGTGGCGCTGGTCACCGGCGCCAGCCGCGGTATCGGCTACGGCATCGCCGAGGCACTGGTGGCCCGCGGCGACCGGGTCGTCATCACCGGCCGCAACGAGGACGCCCTCAAGGAGGCGGCCGAGAAGCTCGGCGCGGACCGGGTGATCGGCGTCGCCGGCAAGGCGCACGACGAGGCGCACCAGGCCGTCGCCGTCGAGCGCGCGATGGAGGCATTCGGCCGGGTCGACTACCTCGTCAACAACGCGGGCACGAACCCGGTGTTCGGCCCGATCGCCGACCTCGACCTCAATGTCGCGCGCAAGGTCTTCGAGACCAATGTCGTCTCCGCGCTCGGCTTCGCCCAGCGCACCTGGCACGCCTGGCAGAAGGACAACGGCGGGGCGATCGTCAACATCGCCTCGATCGCCGGGCTGAACGCCTCGCCGTTCATCGGCGCCTACGGCATCAGCAAGGCCGCGATGGTGAACCTCACGATGCAGCTCGCCCACGAGTTCGCGCCCGTGGTGCGGGTCAACTCCATCGCGCCGGCAGTGATCAAGACCAAGTTCGCGGCGGCGCTCTACGAGAACCGCGAGGAGGAGGCGGCGGCCGGCTACCCCATGGCGCGGCTGGGCGTCCCGGAGGACATCGGCGGGGCCGCGGCCTTCCTGCTGTCCGGCGACTCGGGCTGGATCACCGGCCAGACGCTGGTCGTCGACGGCGGTCTGTTCCTCAACGCCGGGGTCTGACGACCGGGCGGGCCGCCAGGGCCGTGTCCGACCCCGACCCGTCGGACGGACCCTGGACGGCCTTGCCTTGGTGTGCGCTCCAAGAGGCAGAGTCCGTGGTGCCGGTCCCATCGGGGCCGGCACCATCCGCGTCGGCGGACCTGCCAGGGAGGCATGCCATGCACTACCGCACGCTCGGCGGCGCTCAAGGGCCCCGGATCAGCGCCGTCTGCCTGGGGACGCTGCCGTTCGGCACCACCGTCGACGAACCGACCTCGTTCGCGATCCTGGACCGCTTCGCGGCGGCCGGCGGCACCTTCGTCGACACCGCGAACCACTACGCCTGCTGGGTGCCGGGCGCCACCGGCGACGAGAGCGAGCTGCTGCTCGGCCGCTGGCTGCGCAGCCGTGGCGCGGCCGGCCGCACGGTCCTGGCCACCAAGGTCGGTGCCCGGCCCGATCCGTCCCGCGGCGCCCGGTGGCCCGCCAACGCGGAGGGGCTGTCCGCGGCGGCCGTACGCGCCGGCATCGAGGGCAGCCTGCGTCGGCTGGGCACCGACCGGGTGGACCTGTACTACGCGCACCCGGAGGACCGCGCGGTCCCTCTGGAGGAGACCGTCGAGGCGCTGGCCGGCCTCGTCCAGGACGGCAGGGTGGGCGCCCTCGGCGCCGGCGGCCATCGGACCTGGCGGCTGGCCGAGGCCCGGCACACCGCCGCCGGGCGCGACCTGCCCGGCTTCCGGGCCGTACAGCGGCGGTACACCTATCTGCGGCCGCGCCGGGGACTGCCGTCCGGCCACCATCTGGAGGCCGACGAGGAGCTGCTCGACTACGCGGCGGAGCACCCCGATCTGACGCCCCTCGCTTATGGGACCCTGATGGGAGGGGCGTACGCCCGCGCCGACCGGCCGCTGCCGGAGACCTACGACCACCCCGGTTCGGTGGCGCGGCTGCGGGTACTGGCGGAGGTCGCGGCGGAGTGTGCGGCCACCGTGAACCAGGTGGTGCTGGCCTGGCTGATGGGCGGCGAGGTGCCGGTCGTGCCCGTATTGGGCGTGAGCTCGGTGGCGCAGCTGGACGAGGGTCTGGCGGCGCTCGACCTGCGGCTGGACCCCGTCCAGCGGGCCCGGCTCGACACCGCCTGACGCGCGGCCGGCCGCCGGCCGCGGGCCCGGCGCATCGGCCCGCGGACGGCGTTGTCAGTGGTCGCCGGTAGGTTCTGTGACGAAGAACGCAACGCACACCGGAGGTTGTTGACGTGGTGACCGACATGCTGCCCGAGTCCTGGCGCGGGGTACTCGGCGAGGAGTTGGAGAAGCCCTATGTCAAGGAGCTGACCGACTTCGTCGAGCAGGAGCGGGCCAACGGCCCGGTCTATCCGCCCCGCGAGCAGGTCTTCGCGGCGCTGGAGGCGACGCCCTACGACCAGGTGAAGGTGCTCATCCTCGGGCAGGACCCGTATCACGGCGCGGGGCAGGGCCACGGCCTGTGCTTCTCCGTGCAGCCCGGCGTCAAGACGCCGCCGTCGCTGCGGAACATCTACAAGGAGATGAAGGAGGAGCTGGGCCACCCGATCCCGGACAACGGCTATCTGATGCCCTGGGCCCGGCAGGGCGTGCTGCTGCTGAACGCCGTTCTGACGGTCCGCGAGGCCGAGGCCAATTCCCACAAGGGCAAGGGATGGGAGAAGGTGACCGACGCGGTGATCCGCGCGGTGGCCTCCCGGCCCGACCCGGCGGTCTTCGTGCTCTGGGGCAATTACGCCAAGAAGAAGCTGCCGCTGATCGACGAGGAGCGGCATGCGGTGGTGCAGGGCGCGCACCCCTCCCCGCTGTCGGCGAAGAAGTTCTTCGGCTCGCGCCCCTTCACCCAGATCAACGCCGCGATCGCCGCGCAGGGGCACGCTCCGATCGACTGGCGGATCCCTGACCTGGGCTGAGTCCTGGCGGCCCGCGCCGGGCCCATCCGTGCGACCGCCGGGCGGGCCCGGCCACCCGGTGCGTCGCGCACACCGCGCGAAGGTTTCCAGCGGCGGTTAGCGTCGAGGGAACAGCAGTGACGGTGGTGAGCGAACCCCGGGAGTGCGCGGTGATGAACAAGCGGCGGGAGGCTACGTCCGAGGACGGCGTGCTGACCCGGATCGGCCAGGCGATCATGCTGCATCGCGCGGGGGACCGGGAAGAGGCCCGCAACCGCCTCTCGGCGCTGTGGCACGAGATCGGGCCGCACGGAGACGCCTTCCACCGCTGCACTCTGGCCCACTACATGGCCGACACCCAGGACGACCCCAGGGACGAGCTGGACTGGGACCTGCGAGCCCTGGAGGCGGCCGAGGGCTTCGTCACCGAGCGGCCCGACCGCGGCGGATCCGCTCCCGGGGAGTCGAACGTCGCCGACGGGCCGGGCCCCCGGCACCCCCTCGTCGCGCTGCGTGCGTTCTTCCCCTCGCTGCACCTCAACATCGCGGCCGACTACGCCGCACTGGACCGGACGGCCGACGCCCGCGCCCAGTTGCTGCGCGCCCGGGCCTCGGTCAACGCCCTCGCCGACGGCGAGTACCGCCAGGGCCTCAGGGACGCGATCGAGCGTCTGGAGCTGCGGATCGACCGCGCGGCCGGGCGCACGGCGTAGGGCCCGCACCCTTCTGCCCTCCGTCGGCCCCGGCGAGGCTATCCCCGCAGCATCCCGTCGAGGAGCTCCGCGCACGAGGCGCGCAGCGCGGCGCGGGTGGGGGCGGCGGCGTGGAACTGCCCCGCCGTGCAGGAGAAGAGCACCCCGTCGCACCAGGCGATCATGCTGAGCGCATGCCGTTCCGGTTCGCCGGAGCCGGCCGCCGCCAGCATCGCCACCATCGGCTCACGGAAGGACCGGCCCGCCCGGTCGTAGATCTCCCGCAGTTCGGGCCTGCGGGTGGCCTCCAGGGCCAGTTCGTAGCGGGCGATGGCCAGCTGCCGGTGCCGGGAGAGGAAGCGGTGCAGCGCCAGGGCCAGGGCATCGGCGACCGGCCCCGCCCCCGCGCCGCCACCTTCCTCCGGGGCCTGCGCCTCGTCCAGTGCCAGCACCGCCGCCTCCCGCTCGGCCAGCCGGCGTACCGCCGCCTCCAGCAGGGCCGCCCGGGTGCGCGCGAGATTCGACGTCGAGCCCTGGGGCAGCCCGGCCGCCTCGTCCACGGCCCGATGGGTCAGTCCGCGCATACCGCGTTCGGCGAGCAGACCGAGCGCCGTATCGGCGATCAGCTCCTGGCGCGAACCGGGGGAGCGGGTGGGGCGGGGGGCCGGGTCGGCGGCGCTGCGGGTGTTCATGGCAGGTCAGCCTAGCGCTCCGACTACGGGTGTAGTCTCGTGTCGAGAGCGGCAACTACAGTTGTAGTTGCGCGCTGTGGACCGGACCGGGGAGGCGGCATGCGGCAACCCACCGCGATCGTGATCGGCGGCGGTATCGGCGGGCTCACCGCCGCGGTGGCACTGGACCGCCGCGGCTGGTCGGTCACCGTCCTGGAGCGCGCCGTCGCCCCGTCCTCCGGGTCCGGCCACCCGACGGCGAGCGCCGGTGGCACCCGGCGCGACGGCGCGGGCATCGGCCTCGCCCCGAACGCCCTGCGCGCCCTGGACACCCTTGCCGCGGGCGACGCGGTGCGCGCGCGGGCCGCCCGGCAGGTCACCGGCGAACTCCGCCTCCCCAGTGGCCGGCGGCTGGCCCGTACGGACGATGCCGCCGCCGTCCGGCGGTTCGGCGGGCCGGTCCTGGTCGCGCACCGCGCCGACCTGATCGCCCTGCTCGCCGCCCGGCTGCCCGACGGCGCGGTGCGCTCCGCCTCCCCCGCCGCCCTCGTCGACCCGGGCGACCCGGCATCCGGCGCCCGCCCGGCGCGGGTACGCATCGCCGGAGACGAGGGGGAGGAGCTGACCGCGGACCTCGTCGTCGCCGCCGACGGCATCCACTCCGCCGTCCGCCGGGCGCTCTTCCCCGGCCACCCCGCGCCCCGCTACGCCGGCTTCACCGCCTGGCGGATGGTCGTCCCGGCCCTCGACCGCCCCTTCACCGCGCACGAAACCTGGGGGCCCGGCGGCCTGTGGGGCACCGTGCCGCTGCACGACGGGCGGGTCTACGCGTTCGCCACCGCGGCCGTCCCACCCGGCGGCCGGGCCGCCGACGACGAGCGGGCCGAACTACTGCGCCGCTTCGGCGACTGGCACCACCCCGTCCCCGCCGTGCTCGCCGCCGCCGACCCGGCCGCCGTGCTCCGCAACGACGTCCACACCGTGGCGGCACCGCCGCCCGCCTTCCACCGCGGCCGGGTCGCCCTGCTCGGCGACGCCGTCCACCCCATGACCCCGAACCTCGGACAGGGCGGCTGCCAGGCCATCGAGGACGCCGTCGTGCTGGCGGACCGTGCCGCGCCGGACGGCGATCTCGCCGCCGCACTCGCCGCGTACACCCGGCAGCGGCTGCCGCGCACCATGGAGGTGGTACGCCGGGCCGAGCGCATCGGCCGCCTCACCACCTGGCGCTCCCGGCCCGCCTGTGCGCTGCGCGCCGCCCTGCTGGCCGCCACCGCCCTCCCCCAAGGACTCCGACGACTCCGTCCAGGGGGGAGCCCCACCGCCCCGGATCTCGTGCTGCGGGCCCTGGACGGCATCGCCGACTGGTCGCCGCCGCCCGCCACGTATGCTGCCGAGGCGCGGGGCACCAGGACCGCGGCGCTATCCAAGGAGCACGAGTGAAGATCGGCTGCATCGGACTCGGCGACATCGCCCAGAAGGCGTACCTGCCGGTACTGGGCGTACAACCGGGCCTTGAGATACATCTGTGCACCCGCACCCCGGCCACCCTCCAACGGGTCGGCGCCGCCCACCGCCTGAGCGGTGAACAGCTCCACACCGACCTGGACTCGCTGCTCGCCACGGGCCTGGACGCGGCCTTCGTGCACGCGGCGACCACCGCGCACCCGCAGATCGTGACCCGGCTGATCGAGGCGGGCGTCCCGACGTACGTCGACAAGCCGATCTCCTACGAACTGGCCGAGTCCCAGCGGATCGTCGCGCTCGCCGAGGACCGCGCGGTGGGCCTCACCGTCGGCTTCAACCGCCGCTTCGCGCCCGCCTACGCCCAGTGCCGCGAGCACGCCCGCGATCTGATCCTGATGCAGAAGAACCGCGTCGGGCTGCCGGAGGACCCGCGCACGCTGGTCCTGGACGACTTCATCCACGTCGTCGACACCCTGCGGTTCCTCGTGCCCGGCGAGGTCGACCACATCGACGTGCGCGCCAGGATCCGGGAGGGGCTGATGCAGCATGTGGTGCTGCAGCTCTCCGGCGACGGCTTCACCGCCATCGGCACCATGAACCGCCTCAGCGGCTCCGCCGAGGAGATCCTCGACGTCTCCGGCCACGACACCAAGCGCCAGGTCGTCAACCTCGCCGAGGTCATCGACCACAAGGGGCAGCCGAGCGTCCGGCGGCGCGGCGACTGGGTGCCGGTCGCCCGCCAGCGCGGCATCGAGCAGATCGTCCAGGCGTTCCTGGACGACGTACGGGCCGGCCGGACGCCGTCCGCCCAGGACGCGCTGCGCACCCACGAGATGTGCGAACGGGTGGTCACCGACGCGCTCGCGCAGGCCGCCCGCTGACCGCGCGGACGCCCGCGTACGCGCCGGCCAGCACCAGCGCGCCCACCGCCGCGTACACGGCCCAGTCGCCGTAACGGACATACGGGCTGGTGCCCTCGGCCAGCGGCAGGTCGTAGACCGCCGCGGCACTGCGGTCGGTGCCGAGCTGCTCGCCGATCCGCTCGCCCCGGGGGCCGTACACCGCGCTGACGCCGGTGAGCGTGGCGTGCACCATCGGCCGCCAGGTCGCGGCGGCGCGCAGCGCGCCGAGCGAGGCGTGCTGCCGGGGCGCCCAGCTGCCCTGGAACGTCGACGTCGAGGACTGGGCCACCAGCACCCGCGCACCGTCGCGCGCCAGATGGCGGCTCATGTCCGGGAAGGCGGTCTCGAAGCACACCAGCGGCCCGATCCGCAGCCCGTGCGCGGAGGCGATCGGCATCACCACCTGGTGGGTGCCGCGTATCCGGTCGGTCGTCGCCGCCTTGCCGACCTTCGTCGCCCAGCCCAGCACCGACCGCAGCGGTATGTACTCGCCGAACGGCACCAGCCGCATCTTGGCGTAGCGGTCCCCGGTCGGCCCGTCCGGTCCGATGAGCACCGCGCTCTTGTAGATCCCCGGCCCGCCGTTGCGCGGTGCGTCGGCGTTGACCAGCAACTCGGCGCCGGTCCGCCGGGACAGCGCGGCGAGCCGCGCGGCGATGTCCGGGCGGTCCACCGGGTCCCGGTACAGGCTGCTCTCGCCCCAGACGACCAGGTGGACCCCGCGGCCCGCCAGTGAGCGGGTGAGCGCCTCACTGCGCGCCAGCCGTTCGGTGGGGGTGCCGGTCAGGCCCGGCTGGACGATCGCGATCCGCACCGTGCCCGCGGGGCGGGGGACCGGCGCCCAGTACCAGGCCGCGGTGCCGGCCAGGGCGCACACCAGCAGGCCGGCGACGGCGGGCAGTCGCACCGCCGGACGGGCGACCAATTCGGCCAGTGCCGTGTTCACCGCCACGATCAGCAGGCTGACCAGCCACACCCCGCCGATCGACGCCAGCCGCAGTGCGGGCGGCAGCTGCCACTGGCTGGCGCCCAGCAGACCCCAGGGGCCGCCCAAGTACTCCCAGGAGCGGACCAGTTCGACCATCAACCAGCCCGACGGCACCAGCACCAGCGCGGCGGTGAGCCGGCCGGCGCCGGGCGGCTCGCCGCCCAGCAGCGCCCGCACCAGGAGCCCCCAGGGCGCCCACAGCGCACCCAGCAGCAGGGCGAGCACGAGTATGAACACATGCAGGCTCGGCAGCAGCCAGTGGTGCACGGCCAGTATGAAGCCGGCACCGCCCAGCCAGCCGTCCAGCGCGGCCCGGCCGTACGTCGGCGCGGAGCGCACCAGCAGCAGCCAGGGCACCAGCGCGCCATACGCCAGCCACCACCAGGACGGCGCGGGAAAGGCGAGGGCCGGCAGCGCCCCGGCGAGCGCCGCGGCCACCGCGCGCCCCCAAGGGGAGCGCAGCCACCACGCCCGACGGCCGGGCGATCTGTCCATACGGCCTCCCTCGTGCCGGTTCGCGCCGGTCGGACGGCCAGTGTGCGCGGGCGGGCGGATCAAGGAAAGGGGGCGTGGCCAGGACGGCCGATTCGCTACCGCCCGGCGTCCGGCAACCGGGCGTCAGCCGTCCTGGGCGCGCACCTCCCGCCACTTCTCGTGCACCACGACCCCGGTCAGCCGCCAGCCGTCCGCGGTGCGGCGAACGGTGAAGTCATAGCGGCCGGCGCAGGTGTAATTGGGGGCGGTGGCACCGCCCCCGGTGTCCGTCGCGGATCCGGCGAGCCGCATCGGATTGAGGTAGTCGGCCCGGACGGTCGCGCTGTCGCCCGGCGCGCCGTCCGTTCTGGCCAGGGTGATCCGGCGGTTGACGATCAGATGCTGGCGTATGGCGAAGTGCCGCAGCATCTCGGCGAGCCAGGCCGCGACCTCCTCGACGCCGCCCTCGATGCCGCCCGCGGAGCGGTAGTCGGCCCGGCCGTCCGGCGTGAAGAGGGCCAGATAGCCCGGCCAGTCGCCGTCGTCCACGGCGATGGCATAGCCCGTGACCAGCTCGTCGATGGCGAGACGGTCCATGACCGTGGAGTGTTCCGCGCGCTGCGTCATCTCCTCAGTTTTCGGCATGCCGAAGGCCCCCGCCAAGAGGTGGGGGCCTTCCGGTGCGGGGGTCAGTTCACCAGTGCCGACTCGGCGAAGGGGTCCCGGCCGGCGTCCGTGCCCGCGACTTCCGCGGTCCTCGGCCCGGCCGCGTGCTCGGCGGCCGAGTCGGTGAACTGCGTCCGGTACAGCTCGGCATACCGTCCGTCCGCCGCCAGCAGCGTCGCGTGCGTCCCGCGCTCGACGATCCGCCCGCCCTCGACGACCAGGATCAGGTCGGCGGCCCGTACGGTCGACAGCCGATGCGCGATGACCAGCGCCGTACGGCCTTCCAGCGCCTCGGTGAGGGCCTCTTGCACCGCCGCCTCGGACGTGTTGTCCAGGTGGGCGGTGGCCTCGTCCAGGATCACCACCCGGGGGTGGGCGAGCAGCAGCCGGGCGATGGTCAGCCGCTGCCGCTCACCGCCGGAGAGCCGGTAGCCGCGCTCGCCGACGACGGTGTCCAGGCCGTCGGGGAGACCGGCGATCAGCTCCCGCAGCCGGGCCCGGCGCAGCGCGTCCCACAGCTCGTCCTCGGTGGCCTCGGGCCTGGCCAGCAGCAGGTTCTCGCGGATGGAGTCATGGAAGAGGTGCCCGTCCTGGGTGACCATGCCGAGGGTGTCCCGCAGCGAGGCCGCGGTCAGCTCCCGGACGTCCACCCCGGACAGCCGCACCGCACCGGCGTCGGTGTCGTACAGCCGCGGCAGCAGCTGCGCCACGGTCGACTTGCCGGCGCCCGAGGAGCCGACCAGGGCGACCATCTGGCCCGGTTCGGCGCGGAAGGAGATGTCGTGCAGCACCTCTTCGCCGCCGCGGGTGTCGAGAGTGGCGACCTCCTCCAGGGAGGCCAGCGAGACCTTGTCGGCGGACGGGTAGCCGAAGCGCACCGAGTCGAACTCCACCGACACCGGGCCCTCCGGCACCGTACGGGCGTCCGGCTTCTCGCTGATCAGCGGCTTGAGGTCGAGCACCTCGAAGACCCGCTCGAAGCTGACCAGCGCGCTCATCACCTCGATATGGGCCCCGGAGAGCGCGGTCAGCGGGGCGTAGAGCCGGGTGAGCAGCAGGGCGAGCGAGACGATCGCGCCCGCCTCCAGCTGACCGCGCAGCGCGAGGAACCCGCCCAGGCCGTAGACGACGGCCAGCGCCAGGGCGGAGACCAGGGTGAGCGCGGTGACGAAGTACGTCTGGACCATGGCCGAGCGGACGCCGATGTCCCGCACCCGCCGGGCCCGGGTGGCGAACTCCGCGGACTCCCTGGACGGGCGGCCCATCAGCTTGACGAGGGTGGCGCCGGGTGCGGAGAACCGCTCGGTCATCTGCGTCCCCATCGCCGCGTTGTGGTCGGCGCCCTCCCGGCGCAGACCCGCCAGCCGCCGGCCGACCCGCCGGGCGGGCAGCACGAACACCGGCAGCAGCACCAGCGCGATCAGGGTGATCTGCCAGGACAGGGTGAGCATCACGGCGAGGGTGAGCAGCAGTGTCACGATGTTGCTGACGACCCCCGACAGGGTGTCGCTGAAGGCCCGCTGGGCCCCGATCACATCGTTGTTGAGCCGGCTGACCAGCGCACCGGTCCGGGTGCGGGTGAAGAAGGCGATGGGCATCCGCTGGACGTGGTCGTACACCGTCGTCCGCAGATCCAGGATCAGCCCCTCGCCGATGCTCGCCGACAGCCAGCGGGTCAGCAGCCCCAGGCCCGCCTCCGCGACGGCGATCACGGCGATCAGCCCGGACAGCCCGACGACCAGGCCGGCGGAGTCGCCGCCCACGATCGCGTCCACCACCCGGCCCGCGAGCAACGGGGTGGCCACCGCGAGCATCGCGGTCACCGTGCTCAGTACGAGGAACCACAGCAGATGCCGCCGGTGCGGCCGCGCGAACGCCGTGATCCGGCGCAGCGTCCCGCGCGAGAACCGGCGCCGGCCCTGTTGTGCGGTCATCGTGCTGTGCAGCGAATGCCAGGCGGTGACTTCCATGTCCATGGGTGGCCTCCAAGAGTGCCGGGGTCGTCGTCACGGGATCGCCGTGCGTGACCGGCGACAGAAAGAAACCTAGAACCTCAACCAAAATTGAGGTCAAGGGATTCCCCGCGGTTCACTCTTCAAGCCCCGTCGGAGCCCGGAATTCATCATCGGACCGGCTCGGCGACGGCGCACCGAGGAGCCCCGGTGCCGACGGTCGCGAGGGAGCCGCCGAACCGGCGGCGCGGCTCAGAGGGGCCGTTCCCAGACCGTGGGCTCATCGGCGGTGCCGGGGGCGGTCACCGTCAGGCGTACGGCGGCGCGGCCGTCGGCCAGGGTGGCGGCGGCGTCCACGACGATCTCCAGACGCGTCGGCCGGGCCGCCGTCAGGGTGGCGCGCAGCGCGGCCAGCAGCTCGCGGCCGCAGGCGTCGTCGAGTCGGGCCTCGACCGGGCCGGTGAACTGCACGGACGGGCGGCTGCCGAGCGCTTCGGCCGCCGCGCTGGCCTCCCGCAGGATGCGGGTGCGCAGTCCCGGTGGCGCCTGGGACGGCCCCTGCTGCAGCGCGATGATCGCCGTACGGATCTCCTGGATCGTCGCGTCCAGCTCGTCGACGGCCTGGCCGACCCCGTCGCGCACCTCCGGCACCACGGCCTTGCGCTGGGCGCTCTCCAGCAGCATCCCGGTGGCGAACAGTCGCTGGATGACCAGGTCGTGCAGATCGCGGGCGATACGGTCGCGGTCCTCGTAGACGGCGAGCCGTTCGCGGTCGCGGTGCCGGTCGGCGAGGACCAGCGCCAGCGCGGCCTGGGCGGCGAACTGGGTCCCCAGGGTCCGCTCGGTCTGGCTGAAGGGCCGGTCGCCGGGCGCCCGGCACAGCGCCAGGGCGCCCAGCACCCGCCCGTTGCTGCTCAGCGGCAGCAGCATCGTCGGGCCGTAGTGGCGCGACAGCGGGGAGATCGAACGGGGATCGGTGGCGAAGTCGTCGGCGAAGACCGCGAGCCCGGCGGCTATCCGGTGCACGACCGGGCTCTCCGGCGGGATCCTGCCGCGGTGGGCCTCGGTCCGTACGGTCTCGGACAGCTCGGTGGAGATCGCCACGACCTCCATACCGCCCTCGGCGTGCGGCAGCAGCACCGCTCCGGTGGCCGCCTCGGCGAGCTCGCGGCCCTTCTCCGCGACGACGGTGAGGGCGTTCCCGGTCGTCGAGCGGGTCTCGGGGCCGGCCAGCAGGGCGGTGGTGACGGAGGCGGCGCCGTCGATCCAGCGGGTGCGCTGCCGGGCGGCGGCGTGCATCCGGGCATTGCCCATCGCGATACCGGCCTCGGTGGCCAGCACCCGCACCAGGTGGAGGTCCGCGTCGGTGAACCCCGGGCCGTCCGGCGCGGTGCGCTCCTCGGCGCCCTCTTCGCTCTCGCCGTCGCCGCGGTCCGCGACGTACAGGGCGCCGAAGGTCTCGCCGTGGAAGGTGATGGGCACCGTGAGGAGGTCAGGGCCGGGCGGGCTGTCCGGGCCCTCGGGGGAGGGGGCGACACCGTGGGTGATCAGGTCCTCGGCCGGTCCGTCGCCGTCCTCGTTGCGGATGCCGACGGCGGCGTAGCGCGCGCCGGTGAGGGCGGCGGCGGTCTCGGCGATGCGGGTCAGCGAGCGGTGCAGATCATGGTCGGCGCCGATCGCCGCCATCGCCTCCAGGAGCTGCGGAAGCCGGGAGATCGGCCCGCCGGCCAGCTCGCGCAGGTTCTGCGCGGTGCGGTCGGCGAGATCGGCTGCGGCATCGGCGGAACGGTCGGCCGCCGAGTCGGGCGACTTCAGGACACACCTCACTCTTCCGGGCGGTTTGGACAGTCTATTTGCCCTGAAGATGCTGATGCGAGTCGATGGGTTCCCGGTGTCGGTCTCGTCTGCTGTGACCACTGCGCCTGTAGTGGCGTGCGGGAGGCGAGCGGGAGGCCGCCGACCCGGGTGCTGCCGGGCCCGGCTTCGCGCTCGCGCCGGGGCGTCGGACGCTGATGGCCTATCCCGCCCCCGCGCACAAGGGGCGACTTTGAGACAACCTGCGGATGTGGCGTACGCCGGGACTTGAGGGCGGCGGTCGGCGGGTAAGCCGTAGACAACCATGGGCGCAGCTGCAGAAACGTAGCGGCACCAGCGCTACGCGACCGCACCGCCGACGACCCGGGAACGGGCCGACCCGCCCGGATCCTGCCGGGCGCCCCCCACACCTTCCGTACAACACCGCTGGGAGCGCGTGGTCACCCCGCGCCCCCGGCACGAAAGTGGGTCGGGCCGATGAACGATGCTCCGCACTACCCGAGACTGGTGGGACCGCGCCGCGCTGCGGGCGGCACGACCGTGCTCGAACTCCGCGGTGACCTGGACATCCTCGCCGTTTCCGTGCTGTCCGAGCGCTTGGACGGCATCACCCGCGGCCAGGGCCTCGACCTCGTGGTCGATGTGCGCGCGGTGACCTTCATCGACTGCGCCGGGCTGTCGCTGCTCAGCCGCGCCCGCCACCGAACCCGGCAGCGGGGCGGCCGACTGCGGCTGACCGGCGTCGTCGAGGGCGGCAGCGTCGCCCGGCTGCTGCGGATGACCGGGCTGACCGGCGACTTCGAGAGCGTCTGCGAAGAGGCGCTCGCGCAGGAGGCCGTGGCCGGCGAAGCCCCCGACCAGGACCCGGTCGCCGGATCCGCCGGGGCCACCGACATCGCCGTGGCCTGAGGACCCGCCCGGCTCAGGCCGGCAGGACCGCCTCGATCGCGGCGACGAGCTCCTCGGCCTCCGGCTCCGTGCGCGGCCGGAAGCGGCCCGCCACCTCGCCCTCGGCGTCGATCAGGAACTTCTCGAAGTTCCACTGCACATCGCCCGCCGCCCCCTCGGCGTCCTCGGTGCCGGTCAGCGCCGCGTACAGCGGATGCCGGTCCGCGCCGTTGACATCGGTCTTCTCGAACAGCGGGAAGCTGACGCCGTACGTCGCCGAGCAGAACGTGGCGATCTCCTCGGCGCTGCCCGGCTCCTGGCCGGCGAACTGGTTGCTGGGGAAGCCCAGCACGCTGAAGCCACGGTCCTCGAAGCGCTGCTGGAGCCGCTCCAGGCCCGAATACTGCGGGGTCAGCCCGCACTTGGACGCCACATTCACCACCAGCAGGGCCTTGCCCCGATAGTCGGCGAGCGAAGCGGGCTCACCGGTCAGGGTGCGCAGCGGGATGTCGTACAGGTTCACGGTCATGCTCCTCGTCGCGGTTCCGCGGATAGGGACGGCCATCATCGGTCCTAACAGCGGCGCCCGTCCTGATCTTCCCGGGATCGTCCGTCGGCCATGACACGACCGGACTTAGCGTGCCCGAGCGCCACTCCTTGAGGAGCTGGTCGAAGATCGGTGTCCCCTCCTCCGTGGGGCGCCGCGCCTGGGGAGCGGGGGGTGGCAGCGGCGGCATCTGATGGGGGAGGGAGATGCGCTGAAAAGGGTGCGAGGGGGGCTTCTTGGCGTCCATGCCCGGACTCAACCGGAAATCGGCCACCGAGTTGCGGGACGTGGCCGGGGCCGTCGGCAGAAGCCCCTTCGGTGATGACGAGCAGAAGATACGTTCCCGGCACCGAGGGGCCGGCGGAGATCCCGCCGGCCCCTCGGTCCTCACCCACCCCATGCGCCCCACCTCCCGGCCCGTGCCGCGCATGCCGTGCCGTACGGAACCGGCCGGGCGCGCGGGCGGCCCGCGCGGTCAGTCCCTGCCGAGCAGCGACGCGAAGACCTGCGCCAGCGCCGCCTCGGGGTCGGCCACCCGGCCCTCCGCGCGCCACGCCACGAAGCCGTCGGGGCGCACCAGCACCGCGCCCTCGGGCGTCGTGCCGTGCTTCTCGGCCCAGTCGACGCCCTCCTCCGGGGCCAGGTCGTCGTCCGGCTCGGTGCCGATCAGATAGCAGTCCAGCGCCACGGCGAAGCGCTGGACGGCGCCCTTGGCCGCGGTGCGCCACATGTCGCCGTCGGAGCCGGAGAGCAGCACGAAGGACTTCTCGTAGAGGTCCAGGGTCGAGCGGCGCTCGCCGCCCGCGCGCAGCCACATGTGCGGGGCGCGGGTGCCCGGCTCGCCGGTCAGCCGCAGCTGCTCGGGGACCACCGGCAGCTCGGGGTCGGCGCCGACGACCGCGCCCTGGGGATAGCAGTAGCCGAGGGCGACGGTGAGCACCCCGCGCTGCCGGCCACCGCCCGCCCCGGGCGCCGGGACGTACCCGGGGTGGCTGTGCTCGGCGGACCGGGCCGAGGCGCGCGCACTGGTCTCGCGGGCCACCGGCTGCCGCTCCGCCTCGTACGTCGCCAGCAGGCCGGGGCCCGCCGAGCCGCTCAGGACGGCCGCGAGTTTCCAGGCGAGGTTGTGGGCGTCCTGGATGCCGGTGTTGGAGCCGAACGCCCCGGTGGGGGACATCTCGTGGGCCGAGTCGCCGGCGAGGAAGACCCGGCCGACCGCATAGCGCTCGGCGACCCGCTCGGCGGCGTGCCAGGGGGCCTTGCCGGTGATCTCCACGTCCAGGTCCAGGGCGCCGGTCGCCCGGCGGATGTGGTCGATGCACCGCTCGTCGGTGAAGTCCTCCAGGGTTTCGCCCTGGTCGGGGTGCCAGGGGGCGTGGAAGACCCACTCCGCCCGGTTGTCCACCGGCAGCAGCGCCCCGTCGGCCTCGGGGTTGGTCAGGTAGCAGGCGATGAAGTGCCGGTCGCCCACCACGTCCGCCAGGCCCGGGGCGCGGAAGGTGATGCTCACGTTGTGGAACAGGTCGCCGGGCCCGGTCTGGCCGATGCCCAGCCGCTCGCGGACCGGGCTGCGCGGCCCGTCGGCCGCGATCAGGTAGTCCGCCTGCACGGTGCTCTGCTCGCCGGTCTCCCGGTTCCTCAGGACCGCGGTCACCCCCCGCGCGTCCTGCTCGAAGGAGACCAGCTCGGTGGAGAACCGCAGCTGTCCGCCGTGCTCGCGGGCGCAGCGCACCAGTACGGGTTCGAGGTCGTTCTGGCTGCACAGGCACCAGGCGGAGGGACTGAACCGGGCCAGCCCGCCGCCCGGGTCGATCTCCTTGAACAGCCACTCCTGTTCCTCGCCGGTGAGCGAAGGGGCCTGCAGGATGCCGTGGTTGGCGGCCAGGACCGACGCGGCCTCCCGGATCGGCCGCTCCGCTCCGGCGACCCGGTACAGCTCCATCGTGCGGACGTTGTTCCCCCGCCCGCGCGGGTGGCGTGAGGTGTCCGAGTGCTTCTCGACCAGTAGGTGCCGCACACCCAGGCGTCCCAGGAACAACGACGCGGACAGGCCCACCAGGGACCCGCCCACGATGAGTACCGGGACCCGGTCTTCAACGGTGGGGTTCATTCGTGCTCCAGCTCCATGGGCGCATTGAGGGCAGATGGAGCACGAATGCCCGGATGTGGCCGTGTTCGATCACGATTCACCTGCATGGCTCACAGATCTCGCGCCACCGGACGCTCCCCGCCACGATCGAACCCGGGACGCCCCGGGACACCCGGGCAGCCGCCCACCATCCGGCTCAGTCATCCGGATCGCACCGGAGCTGACGACGCACCACAGGGGCCATCGGGCCCCGGAGGAGATGCGTAGACGATGACAACGCTCTCGGAACGAGTATCCCAGTCGGCCTTCGACGGCTCCCGCCTGCGGGTCGTACTGCTCCTGGACCTCCACGAGGGAGCCCAGCAGCGCTTCCTGGAAGCCTACGAGCACCTGCGCAACCAGGTCGCGTCGGTCCCCGGGCACATGACCGACCAGCTGTGCCAGTCCATCGAGAACCCCTCGCAGTGGCTGATCACCAGTGAGTGGGAGAGCGCGGCGCCGTTCCTCGCCTGGGTCAACAGCGAGGAGCACGTCAAGATGGTCCAGCCGCTGCACAGCTGCGTCCGCGACACCCGCTCGCTGCGCTTCAGCGTCCTGCGCGAGACCTCCAACATCGCCACGCTCACCCCCGAGCCCCCCAAGGGCCGGCTGCAGGCCCACCCCCGCGTCGGCGACGGAGTGGTCCGGCACGCGCTGACCTTCACCGTGAAGCCCGGCAGCGAGGACAAGGTCGCCGAGATCCTCGCCGGCTACACCTCCCCCGAGGCCCGGGTCGACGACACCACCCGGCTGCGCCGCACCTCCCTGTTCATGCACGGCAACCGCGTCGTGCGGGCCGTCGAGGTGCAGGGCGACCTCGTCGCGGCGCTGCGCCACGTCTCCCGGCAGCCCGAGGTCCGGGCCGTCGAAGAGGCCATCAACCCGTACCTGGAGCAGGACCGCGACCTCGGCGACCCCAACTCCGCCCGGGTGTTCTTCACCCGCGCCGCGCTGCCCGCCGTGCACCACGTCGCGGCACACGGCAGCCCGCCCGAGGGCGTACGGCGGCATGCGCTGCTCTACCCCGCCAGGGAGGGGTGCGGCATGGTGCTGGCCAGGATGCTGGCCCGCCAGGACGAGCTGGCCGCCGACGACGCGACCTGCCCGATCGCCGGCAGCACCATCTTCCAGCGCGACGACATCGTCGTCCGGCTGATCGACCTGCTGATCCCCATCGACAGCGACCCCGTGCTGTCGCTCGGCGTGCGCGGGCCCCGCAAGATCGCCGTGCTGCGGCGCCTCCTCGACACCGATGCGGCCGGCGGTCTGTCCGACGACCGCGAGCTCGCACGCTTCCTGACGCGCTCCGACATGGCCCTGATCACCGATCGCCGGGCCCCGGACGCCTGACCGCAGCCGACCGCAGCAGATCCCACCCCTCTCAACCGACGGCCTCACGCCCCCTGGAGGAAGCAGCCATGACCACGGACCGCCCACGCATCGTGGACCTCAGCGAGACCAAGCCCAACCGCCGGCGCGGAGGTGATCTGCGCGCCATGCTGACACCCAGCGCGGTGGGCGCCACGAGCGGCTTCATGGGCATGGCACTCGTCCAGCCCGGCGAGCGCATCGGCGAGCACTACCACCCGTACTCCGAGGAGTTCGTGTACGTCGTCCAGGGCGCCCTCGAAGTGGATCTGGACGGGGAGTCCCACCCGCTGCGCCCGGACCAGGGCCTGCTGATTCCCCCTTATATGCGGCACCGGTTCCGCAACGTCGGGGACGTGGAGGCCCGGATGGTCTTCCACCTCGGCCCGCTGGCGCCGCGCCCCGAGCTCGGCCATGTCGACACCGAGAGCGCGGAGGACAGCACGCCGGCCGTGCCACCCGAACGAACGGAGCCGGTGTCATGACCCGCCGTGTGGCGGTCACCGGCGTCGGCATCGTGGCCCCGGGCGGGGTGGGCATACCCGCCTTCTGGGACCTGCTGTCCGCCGGGCGTACGGCGACCCGCGGCATCACCCTCTTCGACCCGGAGGGCTTCCGCTCGCGTATCGCCGCCGAGTGCGACTTCGATCCCGAGGCCCACGGGCTGAGCGCGGATCAGATCGCCCGCTCGGACCGGTACATCCAGTTCGCGAGGGTCGCCGCGGCCGAGGCGCTGCGCGACGCCGGCCTGGACACCGAGAAGGAGGACCCCTGGCGCATCGGGGTGTCCCTGGGCACCGCGGTCGGCGGCACCACGCGCCTGGAGCACGACTATGTCGCCGTCAGCGAGCACGGGCAGCGGTGGGACGTCGACCACCGGCCGGCCGGCCGCTATCTGGAGCGGGCGTTCTCCCCCAGTTCGCTCGCCTCCGAAGTGGCCGAACAGGTCGGTGCGCACGGCCCGGTGCAGACCGTCTCCACGGGCTGCACCTCCGGCCTCGACGCGATCGGGTACGCCTTCCACTCCATCGAGGAGGGCCGGGTCGACGTGTGCATCGCCGGTGCGTCGGACTCGCCGATCTCCCCGATCACCGTGGCCTGCTTCGACGCCATCAAGGCGACCTCCGCCAACAACGACGACCCCGCCCACGCCTCACGGCCGTTCGACGCCCACCGCGACGGCTTCGTCATGGGGGAGGGCGGCGCCGTACTCGTCCTGGAGGAGCTGGAACACGCCCGCGCCCGCGGTGCGACCATCCACTGCGAGATACGCGGCTACGCGACCTTCGGCAACGCGTACCACATGACCGGCCTCACCCAGGAGGGCCTGGAGATGGCCGAGGCCATCGACCGCGCGCTCGGTCATGCCAGGATCGACGCCACCCAGGTCGACTACGTCAACGCACACGGCTCCGGCACCCAGCAGAACGACCGGCACGAGACCGCCGCGGTCAAGCGGTCGCTGGGCAAGCACGCCTACAAGGTGCCGATGAGCTCCATCAAATCCATGGTGGGGCACTCGCTCGGCGCGATCGGCGCCATCGAGATCGTCGCCTGTGTGCTGGCACTGACCCACCAGGTCGTGCCGCCCACGGCCAACTACGAGACCCCGGACCCGGAGTGCGACCTCGACTATGTGCCCCGGACGGCGCGGGAGCTGCCGCTGCGTTCGGTGCTCTCGGTCGGCAGCGGCTTCGGCGGATTCCAGTCAGCGGTCGTACTGACCCGACAGGGCGGGAGGGCACGATGAGCTCCCCTAAGGAACGACGTTCCGTCGTCACCGGCATCGGCGTCATCGCCCCCAACGGGGTGAGCACCGAGGCATTCTGGAAGGCGACCGTCGAGGGCGTCAGCGTCCTGGACCGGGTGACCCGCGAAGGGTGCGAGCACCTGCCGCTCAAGGTCGCCGGCGAGGTCCGCGGCTTCGACCCGGCGGATCTGATCGAGGAGCGCTACCTCGTCCAGACCGACCGGTTCACGCACTTCGCCATGGCGGCGGCCAACCTCGCGCTGGACGACGCCCGCCTCGGCCGCGCCGACTACCAGCACTCGCCGTTCGCGGTGGGGGTCGTCACGGCCGCCGGATCGGGCGGTGGCGAGTTCGGCCAACGGGAGCTGCAACGGCTCTGGGGCCAGGGCTCCCGGCATGTCGGCCCGTACCAGTCCATCGCCTGGTTCTACGCGGCCAGCACCGGGCAGATCTCCATCCGCGGCGGCTTCAAGGGGCCCTGCGGAGTCGTGGCCAGCGACGAGGCGGGCGGCCTGGACGCCCTGGCGCACGCCTGCCGCACCATCCGGCGCGGCACCGACGCCGTCGTCGTGGGCGCCGCCGAGGCGCCGCTGGCCCCCTACTCGGTCGTCTGCCAGCTCGGCTACGACGATCTGAGCAGGATCGACGACCCGGACCGCGCCTACCGCCCGTTCACCGACGGCGCCTCGGGATTCGTGCCCGCCGAGGGCGGCGCGATGCTGGTCATCGAGGAGGAGAAGGCCGCCGGGAGCCGCGGGGCGACCGTCCGGGCCGTGCTCCTGGGGCACGCCGCGACCTTCACCGGTGCCTCGCGGTGGGAGGAGTCCCGCGACGGGCTCGCCCACGCGATCCGCGGCGCACTGGAGGACGCGCGGTGCGCCCCGGAGGAGATCGACGTGGTGTTCGCGGACGCGCTCGGTGTCCCCTCGGCCGACCGGGCCGAGGCGCTGGCCCTCGCGGACGCCCTGGGCCGGCGCACCGGGCAGGTACCGGTGACCGCGCCCAAGACCGGCACCGGCCGGGCGTACTGCGGTGCACCCGTCCTGGACATCGCGGCCGCGGTGCTCGCCATGGAGAACGGTGTGGTGCCGCCCACGCCCAACGTCGTCGACGTCTGCCACGACCTCGACGTGGTGATCGGCCGGGCCCGTCCCGCCGAGCTGCGCACGGCGCTGGTGCTGAGCCGGGGGCTGATGGGGTCGAACGCGGCCATGGTGCTGCGGCACGCCCCCACGTCCCCCTCGTGAGAAGGAGAACCCCACATGACCGCTCAACTGACCCTCGACGAGCTGGCATCGCTGATGAAGTCGGCCGCCGGCCTCACCGTCGACCCGAAGGACCTGGCCACCCGCGCCGATCTGTCCTTCGCCGAGTTCGGCCTCGACTCGCTCGGCCTCCTCGGCATCGTGGGTGAACTGGAGAACCGGCACGGCCGGCCGATGCCGACCGACGCGGAGCGCTGCAAGACGCCGCGCGACTTCCTCGCCCTGGTCAACACCGACAAAGACAAAGTGCCTACGACAGGAGCCTGACATGCCCGGCCACACCGAGAACGACATCACCATCGCCGCGCCCCTCGACCTCGTCTGGGACATCACCAACGACATCGAGAACTGGCCGCAGCTGTTCAGCGAGTACGCCTCGGTCGAGGTGCTGTCCCGGGAGGGCGACAAGACCACCTTCCGGCTGACGATGCACCCGGACGACAACGGCACCATCTGGAGCTGGGTCTCCGAGCGGGTCATGGACCGCGGGGCCCGCACCGTCCGCGCCCGCCGCGTGGAGACCGGCCCCTTCGAGCACATGGACATCCACTGGAAGTACTCCGAGATCCCGGGCGGTACGTCGATGCACTGGACCCAGGACTTCGCGATGAAGCCGCAGGCCCCGGTCGACGACAAGGGGATGACCGAGCTGATCAACCGCAACTCCCGGATCCAGCTGGAGCTGATCCGGGACAAGATCGAGCAGCGGGACCGCGAGCTGCGTTCCACCGCCGTCAACTGACCGCCCGCCGGGCCGTGTCCGGACCGCCACCCGGCGGCAACGAAGGGATCTCCCCGATGCATCACGCTCTGATCGTCGCTCGCATGGCACCCGGTTCCGCGCCGGACATCGCCGAGGTCTTCAAGACCTCGGACCGTACGGAGCTGCCCCACCTGGTCGGCGTCTCGCGGCGGACCCTCTTCCAGTTCGGTGAGGTGTATCTGCACCTCATCGAATCCGACCGGCCGCCCGGCCCGGAGATCGCCAAGGTCACCGAGCACCCCGAGTTCCGCGCGGTGAGCGACAAGCTGTCGGCCTACGTCAGCGCGTACGACCCGGAGACCTGGCGCAGCCCCAAGGACGCGATGGCCCACGAGTTCTATCGCTGGGAGCGTGACGGCCGCGGCTGACGCGCAGCCGGGGCCGGGGCGATCCCCCGGCGCCCGCACCCGCCCGGGAACGGGCCAGGCCGCCCGGCGAGGAGGTTGCTCCTCGCCGGGCGGCCTGCCGTGCACGGGCTCGTTCATGCCACGGTCCGCGTCACGCGGGGACGGTGCACTCGAAGGCGTGCAGATAGGGGTTGACGGGCGTGATGTCGCCGACCTTCAGACCGGCCGCCGACATCCTGCCGACCAGACTCTCCTTGGTGTGCTTGGCACCGCCGACGTTCAGGAGCAGCAGCAGGTCCATGGCGGTGGTGAACTTCATCGAGGGGCTGTCGTCGACGAGGTTCTCGATGATCACCACGCGGGCGCCGGGGCGGGCGGCGTCGACGACGTTGCGCAGCGTCCGGCGGGTGCTGTCGTCGTCCCACTCCAGGATGTTCTTGATGATGTAGACATCGGCCTGCACGGGGATGCCGTCGCGGCAGTCGCCGGGCACGATCCGTACCCGCGGGGCGAGCGCGCCGCCCTCCCGGAGCCGGGGGTCCGGGTTCTCCACCACCGTGGGCAGGTCCAGCAGCGTGCCCTGCATCGCGGGGTACTTCTCCAGCAGGCTGGCGAGCACATGCCCCTGGCCGCCGCCGATGTCCGCCACCGACGAGGCCCCGGACAGGTCGAGCAGCGCGGCGAGGTCCTCCGCCGACTGCTTGCTGGAGGTGGTCATGGCCCGGTCGAAGACCTCGGCGGAGTCCGGCGCGTCCTCATGGAGGTAGTCGAAGAAGCCCTTGCCGTACAGATCGCCGAAGACGCTGCGGCCCGAGCGCACCGCCTCGTCGAGCCGGGGCCAGGCGTCCCAGGTCCAGGGCTCGGTGCACCACAGGGAGATATAGCGCAGGCTGTTGGGGGCGTCCTCGCGCAGCAGCCGGGACATCTCGGTGTGGGCGTACTTCCCGTCCGCGGTCTCCTCGAAGATGCCGTAGCAGGTCAGGGTGCGCAGCAGCCGCTCCAGCGGCCGCGGCTCGGCCCGCACCGCGGTGGCCAGCTCCTGCGCGGTGGCGGGCCGCTCGCCGAGGGCGTCGGCGACGCCGAGCTTGGCCGCGGCCCGCACGGCCGCCGCGCACGCGGCTCCGAAGACCAGCTCGCGCAGCCGCATGGCCGGCTGGGGGGTGGGACTTACGGTGGTCATTCCGCCTCGATTCTCCTGGGTGAAGTCAGCACAGACGGGCCGGCTCCGAGGTCCGGCACTTGTTGCCGCGGAACTCGTTTCCCCGGCCTTCGGTGTCCCGGTTGGCCAGGTCCACCGGCTGGTTTCCCAGCACCTCGTTGTCGCCGATGACATTGCGCTCGTTGAGGGCCTTGACGAAGCTGTGGAAGAGCACGACGCCGCCGGAGAGCGGGGACTTGCCGGCGTTGTCCCGGATGAGGTTGTGGACCACCTTCGCCTCCTCGGTGCCGGTGAGGACGATGCCGGAGCCCTGGATGAACGGCAGGCGGGGGTTGGCGGGGCAGTACTTGTTGTTCTTGGTGATCTCGTTGTTCCGCACGGTCAGGGCGCCCGCCCTGGGGCGTGACTCGTCGCCGACGATGAACGCTCCGCCGCAGTTCCCGGTCATCGTGTTGTGGCTGACCGTCAGGTTCCGCACCCGCCGGATCGTGACGCCGATCCGGTTGTCCCTCATGAGGTTCTGGGAGATCTCGGTGCCCCGGGTGTCGGTGGCCCCGCCCTCCTCCTTGACCGTGTTCGCGACGAAGATGCCGGAGTCGCCGTTGCCGATGACCTCGTTGTCCCTGATCAGACTGGCGGTGGACTTCTCCGTCGCGATGCCCCACACGCGGTTCTTCCGCGAGGTCACATCGGACACGGCCAGCCGTTCGGTGCCGGAGGCCCAGATGCCGTTGCGCTTGAAGTCGGCGACGGCCAGCGAACGGATGCGGACGTCGTGCAGCGGGTGGCCCTCGCTGCCGAGGACGCAGATGCCGTTGCCCTCCTGCCCGCAGGCGTTCTCCGCGCGCTTCCCGCCCGGCTTGATCACCGTCTTCGCGCCCGCACCGACGAGGCGCAGCCGGGACTTGTTGATCAGTACGCTCTCCTGGTAGACCCCGGGCTTGATGACGACGGTGTCACCCGGCCGTGCCCTGTCCACCGCCCGCTGGATCGAATCGCCCGGGCGGACCACATGCCGCCCGCCGTCACAGGGGGCGCCGGCGCCCAGTCCGCCGGCCATCACCGCTGCGACGCAGCCCATGTATGTCATCTGTCGAAGCGCCATGAAGCGAAGCTATGGGCGATCACCAGCACTCGCCACATGTGGTCACCCGATGGCCACGGTGTGTGCGCCCGCGGGCCTTCGACGTGCTGTCAACTCCGCTGCCCGGCCGTCCGCGCGGCGGCCCGTCAGGGCCGGTCAGGGTGCCTACGGGAGCGCTCGCCGTCGTCGTCGGCCGCCCCGGGGCACGGAAGGCATTCGGTCGTCCCTGAATCAGCTGACCGGGTAGCCGGCGGCCCGTCGGCCCCGCCCTCTAACGGGTCGCCGGATCCGGCGTCCGACGACGTGTCAGCCGACCCGTCCGGCCACACCTCGGTGAGGAACGCCGCGAGGCTGGTCGGCAGAAACCACGGTCGGACGCGGAAGACGGTCATGGCAGTCCAACGCGCGGGGGCGGGCGGACGATACCGGGGGGAGGCTTGATCACCCATTCGCCGGTTCGCTGCGCTTTGCCTGCTTCCCACGTTGTCGGCTGCGGCGCCGTGGTGGTTTCTCGCCGTTGCTCCCCCACTGCCTAAAGGGCGTGGGAGGTACCCCCAGCGGCGGGCGGTTGTTTGTCGGGTGCGGTGACAGCCCTACGGACTTCGTCCTACGGTCTGTCCCCTCCCGTGGGTGGGGGTTGGGGAGGCCGGTGGGGGCGGGCCTGATCTGTCGACCGCGCGCGCACGAAGGCTGGCGTCCACCCCCACCGGTCTTCTCCCACCCCCAACGGGAGGGGGCGGGCCGGAGGGGCTGGGTGTCCGGACGTAAAGCGAAGCAGTCCGGACACCCAGCCCCGGAGGACCGACACCGGCACCCGAAAGCCCCGCGCAGCGGCCCCGCCCGCCGCAGGCGCAACGGCGGCAAACCCCCACGGCGGGACAGCCGAAAACGTGGGAAGCAGCTCAAGCTAGAATTTCGCAATTCAACAGACGACGTGACGGTCAATCGGCCGGAGCGCGGAGGTCATGCGTGGTGGCGAGGCGCAAGGGAACGCCGTCCTGGCGGGCGGTCCGGTCACGGACCTGCATATCCAGGCGGTCCGGGCCCGGTGCCACGCCCCCTTGCCGGGGCCGTGCGCCGGGGCGCGGGCCGCTCCGTACGGCCCGTGGGCACGCCCGTAGTTGTCCGGAGCGCGTCGCCCGCCGCTACGCCTCGCCGCGCCGCGGCGCCCGCACCGCGGTGCGCCCCGGGGTCCGGCTCGCCCGGCTGCCCGGCACGGTGCTGGTGCAGCGGCCGCCCAGGGACAGCCTCTGGCGCCGGGCGCTGATCTTCGTCGTCGTCACGAATCTGGTGCTGGTCTTCCTGGTGCTCGTCGTCTACCTGGGGCGGCACGCGGGGACGTAGTGCGCGGGAGGATGCCGGAGCGGTCCGTCGTGGGGCGGACCCGCCACAGCCACCGCACGTCCCGCCCGAACGACCACACGAGCAGCGCCAGCGCCCCGGCCACCGCGGCCGCCGCCGACGCCCGCGGCATGATCCCGGCGCCCGCCACGACCAGCACGATCCCCTGGAGCGCCGCCACCGTCTTCCGGGCCATGCTGTGCGGCAGGTCGCCGCCGAGCCACGGCAGCGCCCAGGACGCCGCGACGAAGGCGTACCGCATCAGGCCGATGCTCAGCACCCAGGCGCCCAGCGGCACCGCGAGGTAGACGCACAGCACCAGGATGAGGAAGGCGTCGACCTCCATGTCGAAGCGGGCCCCGAGCGGGGACGCCGTTCCGGTGCGCCGGGCGACCTGTCCGTCCACGGCGTCCAGCAGCAGCGCGACGGTGGCCAGCGCGATCAGCACCGTGACCGGTGCCCGCCCGTCGAAGGAGTCCGCGACCAGCGCCGTCACCCCGCCGACGAGGATCGTCCGGGCCAGGGTGACGCGGTTGGCCGGGCCGAACGACCCCGTCCACGACCGGCGCAGCGCCAGAGTGAGCACGGCCCAGCTGCCCACGGCGAAGACGGCACCCGTCAGCCACCCCGCGGTGCCCAGGCCGACCGCCCGGCAGAGCACCACGAGCACCAGCAGCTGCAGCCCCATTCCGGCGGTGGTGTCCTGCTCCAACCGCCTTGTGCCGTGGCGCTCTTTTACAACAGCCACCATGCCTCCCGCGACTTGTGGCGCAGTCCATGGGCGCCGCGTATGGTGACGGCGTCCTCATGATCCCCAGCATCAACGACCCCACGACGGAGCGTCCAGGAGGATCCCGATGCCGCGCGTCGCTTGTGCGTTTTGGCTAAGCGCTCCGGGCCGGGGCGAGCTCCGGCCGGTGTCGCTGCCGGAGCCCGGTTCCGATGAGGTGCTCGTGCGGACCCTGTACTCCGGAGTGAGCCGCGGGACCGAGACCCTGGTCTTCCGCGGCGGCGTCCCGGAGAGCCAGTACGGTGCCATGCGGGCGCCGTTCCAGGAAGGCGACTTCCCCGCACCGGTCAAGTACGGCTACCTCAACGTCGGCGTCGTCGAGGAGGGGCCGCTCGCGCTGCGCGGCCGCACGGTCTTCTGCCTCGCCCCGCACCAGACGCAACTCGTCCTCCCGGCGCACGCCGTCACCCCCGTACCGGACGCCGTCCCCGCCGCCCGCGCCGTGCTGGCGGGCACCGTGGAGACCGCGGTGAACGCCCTGTGGGACGCCGCGCCGCTGGTCGGCGACCGGATCGCGGTGGTCGGCGCGGGCATGGTCGGGTGCAGCGTGGCCGCCCTGCTCGCCCGCTACCCGGCCGTCCGACTGCAGTTGGTCGACGCCGACCCGGCGCGCGCCACCACCGCCGAGGCGCTCGGTGTCGACTTCGCGCTGCCCGACGACGCGCTGGGCGACTGCGACCTCGTCGTGCACGCCAGCGCGAGCGAGGAGGGGCTGGCGCGCTCGCTCGAACTGCTCGCCCCGGAGGGCACCGTCATCGAGCTGAGCTGGTACGGCGACCGGCGGGTCAGCCTGCCCCTGGGGGAGGCATTCCACTCCCGCCGGCTGGTCGTCCGCAGCAGCCAGGTGGGCGCGGTCTCCTCGGCGCGGCGCGCCCGCCGCACCTTCGCCGACCGGCTCGCCCTCGCCCTCGACCTGCTCGCCGACCCCGCCTTCGACGCACTGATCACCGGGGAGTCCGCCTTCGAGGAGCTGCCCTCGCTGCTGCCCCGGCTCGCCTCCGGCGACCTCGCGGCGCTGTGCCACCGCATCCGCTACGCGCCTCCGGGCGCCTCCTAGAACACGGGCGCGGCACACCGCGACCGCCCCGCGGCAGCACCGTCACCGCGGCCATCCATGAGACCGACATCACACCGGAGGAACGCCCGTGTTCAGCATCACCGTCCGCGATCACCTGATGGTCGCGCACAGCTTCCGCGGCGCGGTCTTCGGACCCGCCCAGCGTCTGCACGGCGCGACCTTCATCGTGGACGCCACCTTCCGCCGCGAGGCTCTCGACGCCGACAACATCGTCGTCGACATCGGCCTGGCCACCCAGGAACTCGGCCAGGTGGTCGGCGAGTTGAACTACCGCAACCTCGACGACGAACCCGCCTTCGCCGGGATCAACACCTCGACGGAGGCGCTGGCCAAGGTCATCGCCGACCGGCTCGCCGACCGCGTGCACGCCGGCAACCTCGGCGAGGGCGCCCGCGAGCTGGCCGGCATATCGGTCACCCTGCATGAATCGCATATCGCCTGGGCGACGTACGAGCGCACGCTGTGACGCGGGCCGGCGCCGACGGGGCGCCGGAGCGGGTGGTGCACTTCGTCCTGCCCGGTGGCGTCGATGATCCGGCGAGGCCCAGCGGGGGCAACGTCTACGACCGGCGGGTGTGCCGCGACCTCCCGGCGCAGGGGTGGCGGGTGCGCCCGTACGCCGTGCCCGGCAGCTGGCCGCAGCCGGACGCGGCGGCATGTGCGGGGCTGGCGGGCCGGCTGGCGGCCCTGCCGGACGGCGCCGTGGTCCTGCTCGACGGACTGGTCGCCGGCGGCATCCCCGAGGTCCTCGCCCCCGAGGCCGAACGGCTGCGGCTCGGTGTGCTGATGCATCTGCCGCTGGGGGACGAGACCGGGCTCGACCCCCAGACGGCGGCCGAGCTGGAGGCCCGCGAACGCCGCACCCTGCGGGCCGTGGGGGCCGTGGTGGCCACCAGCGAGTGGGCCGCCCGCCGGCTCGTCGCGCACCACGGGCCGGCCGCGGCGCGGGTCCACGTCGCCCGGCCGGGGGCCGATCCCGCGCCGCTCGCGCCCGGCACGGACGGGGCCGGCGGGCTGCTCTGCGTCGCCTCGCTCACCCCGCGCAAGGGGCAGCGTCGGCTGCTCGACGCCCTCGCGGCCGTCCGTGACCGGCCCTGGAGCTGCGCGTTCGTCGGCGGGCCCGGCGGCGACCTCGACTACGCCCGGCAACTGCCTCGCAGAGCAGAGGAGTTGGGCATCGCCGACCGGGTCGACTTCACCGGTCCGCTGGCCGGCGCGGCGCTGGCCGCCCGCTATGCCGCCGCCGACCTGCTGGTGCTCACGTCGTACGCCGAGACCTACGGCATGGTCGTCACCGAGGCGCTGGCCCGCGGCATCCCGGTGCTGGCGACGGCGGTCGACGGCGTACCGGAGGCCCTCGGGCGGGCCCCCGACGGCAGCCTGCCCGGGCTGCTCGTACCGTCCGGAAGCCCGGTGGAAGTCGCCGACGCGCTGCGCCGATGGCTCGGCGATCCGCTGCTGCGCCACCGGCTCAAGAGAGCGGCACGCGGCCGGCGTGCCATGCTGGAGGAGTGGGAGATGACGTCGCAGAGTCTGGCCGGAGCGCTGGAACGGCTTCGGCAGGAACCCCGGAGGGCGCGTTGAACGCCGTGGGAAGCGCCCGGTTCGCCGCCGACTGGCTGGAGTTGCGCGAGCGCGCCGACGCCGTGTCCCGGGCGACCGAGCTGCTGCGCCCCTTGCGTACCTGGCTCACGCAGGCCGCGGCCGAGCGGCCGGGGCGCCCGCCCGGCCTGGTGATCCGCGATCTCGGCTCCGGTACGGGCTCGATGGCCCGCTGGCTCGCCGTCCGGCTGCCCGGTCCGCAGCGGTGGACCCTGCACGACCACGACCCGGCGCTGCTCGCCCACGCCGGCTCGCGGATGCCCTCGACGTCCGCTGACGGCCGGCCCGTTCATCTCGCGACCGAGCACGGCGATCTGACCGCCCTCAGCGCCGCGGACCTCGCCGGTACGTCACTGGTCTCCGCCTCGGCGCTGCTCGATCTGCTCACCCTCGACGAGATCGAGGCGCTCGCCGAGGCATGTACGAGCGCCGGGTGCCCCGCACTGCTGGCGCTCTCCGTCGCCGGGCGGGTCGAACTGACCCCGCAGGAGCCCCTCGACGCCGAGCTGGCCGACGCCTTCAACGACCACCAGCGCCGCGTGGACCAGGGCCGCCGCCTGCTCGGTCCGGACGCGGTCGCGGCGGCGGTCGCCGCGTTCGAGCGTCGGGGGGCGACGGTGTCGCTGCGCTCCAGTCCGTGGCGGCTGGGCAGCGCCGAGTGCACGCTGATCGCCGAATGGCTGCGCGGCTGGGTCGGTGCCGCCCAGGCCCAGCGGCCGGCGCTGGCGCCCCGGGCCGCCGGGTACCTGCGCCGGAGACTGGAGCAGTGCGCGGCGGGGGAGTTGGGCGTCACGGTGCACCACACCGATCTGCTGGCGCTGCCCGGTCCGCCGTCCGGGGGCGTGTGATGCGGCGGTCCGGCTGGGCGGCGTGGCTGAGGCTGCTGGTGGGCGCGGGCGTGCTGGTGGCGCTGGTGTGGCATCTGGGCTCCGCCGCCTTCCTGGCCGGGCTGCGCCGGATCGACGCCGGTACGCTGCTGGCCGCCCTGGCCATCGGCCTGCTGACCACGGTCCTCAGCGCCTGGCGCTGGTGCCTGGTGGCCCGCGGCCTGGGGCTGCGGCTGCCGCTGGGCCGGGCCGTCGCGGACTACTACCGGGCACTGTTCCTGAACGCGGTACTGCCCGGCGGCGTCTTGGGCGACGTCCACCGCGCCGTCGGGCACCGCGGCGGCGCCGGCGACCTCGGCCGCGGGGTGCGCGCGGTGATAGTGGAACGCGCCGCGGGCCAGCTGGTGTTGCTCGTCTGCGGTGCCGCGGTGCTGCTCGTGCGGCCCTCGCCGGTCTCCGCGGCCCTCGCCCGCGCCCTCGGCTCGCCCGGCGTCGCGCTGCCCGCCGCCGCCCTGTGCGCGGTGGCCCTGGCGGCCGCCGGATGGTGGTGTCTGCGCCGGCGCGCCGGGCGCACCGTACGGGCCGGAGCCCGCCGGGGCCTGCCGTCCCGCTCGGTCTGGCCTGGCGTCGCGCTGTCGTCGGTGGCGGTCCTCGCGGGCTACCTCACGATGTTCGTCCTGGCGGCCCGGGTCGCCGGGGTCGATGCCCCCACCGCCGAGCTGGTGCCGCTGGTGGTGCTGGCGCTGCTAGCGATGGCGCTGCCGGTCAACATCGGCGGCTGGGGCCCCCGCGAGGGCGCCGCCGCCTGGGCGTTCGGCGCCGCCGGACTGGGCGCCGCGCAGGGACTCACCGCCTCCGTGGTCTACGGCGTGCTCGCCTTCGCCGCGAGCCTGCCCGGCGCCCTGGTCCTGCTCGCGCGGTGGGCCGCCGGGGCGCGGGTCGGCCGCCGCCCGCAGTTCGAGCTCGAAGAGCGTGTCCTCGCCGAGCAGGGCGCGCCGCAGCGGCGGACGTAGCGCCTCGCGCATCACCGGCGTACCGGGGAACCGCAGCCCGGGGACGCCGTCGCCGAGCAGCACCGGCGCGACGGTGAGGTACAGCCGGTCCAGCGCCCGGGCCCGCACGAACCGCGAGACGGTGACGCCGCCGCCCTCGATCAGCACCCGGCCCAGCCCGCGCCGCGCCAGCACCGCCAGCAGCCGCTCCGGGCCGAAGGCGTCCGCATCCGGCAGCCGAAGGACATCGACGCCGTCGCCCAGGGCTCCCCGCGTCGCGGGTCCGGCGCCCGGCCCGAGCAGCCACAGCGTCGGCGCCGCACCATCGGTGAACACCCCCCTGTCCACCGGCACCCGGCCCCTCGGGTCCAGCACCACCCGAACCGGATGCTCGCCCGCACAGGCGCGTACGGTCAGCCGCGGGTCGTCCGCCACGGCCGTGCCCGCCCCCACCACCACCGCGTCGGCCAGTGCGCGCAGCCGGTGCAGATGGCGCCGGTCCGCCGCGCCGGTGACGTAGTCGGCGTCGCCGGTACGGGTCGCGATGAAGCCGTCCAGACTCTGCCCGAGCTGCGCGAACGCGAGCCGCGGACCGGCCAGGCAGAGCGGCAGATAGCGCTCGGCCAGCTCGACCGCCTCGGGCGAGGCCGGCACCCCCCAACGCCACCCGCCGTCGCCGTCCGCCATCAGCCCGGCGGCCCGGGCATCGGCGGCCGTGCGGATCCGCAGCAGCCGCTCCCATGCCGCAGCGGCGTCCAGCACCTCGGACCTCTCCTCGGCCGCCATCTCACCGTCCGCCTTCCGCCGGTGCCCCCAGCAGCGCGGCGTATTCGCCGAATGCCCCGACCAGTCCGGCCAGCAATTCGCGGCCCTTGCGGGCCGAGGCGAGCGACGGGCGGCCGATGACTCCGGAGGCGGTATAGGCCGACATTCCCAACGTCAGCAGATGCTTTCGGTCATCGGCGGTGCAATCCGCCGATTCATAGCCGTCCTTGACCAGTTCGGGGTGGGCGTGCAGAAGGATGGAGGTCTCGACCTCGCCCGCATGCATATCGCTGTGCGCGGAGGTCCGCACCCCGGCCCGGTCGCGCGCCGCCTCCCAGTCGGCAGACTGGGGGAACAGCGCCATCCGCACCCCGCTCCCGGCGGATTCCTGAACCACATTGCGCAGTACGTAATTTCCACCGTGCCCGTTGACCAGAATCAGGCTGCCGATGCCGGACCGGTGCAGGGAAGCAGCGATGTCGGTGACGACCGCGTGCAGCGTCCGCGCGGAAATGCTGACGGTCCCCGGCCAGTCGGCGTGTTCGTGCGAACAGGACACCGTCAGCGGCGGCAGCAGCTGGACGGGGTGGGCGGCCGCCAGCTCCCCGGCGATGGTGCAGGCGACGACGGTGTCGGTGATCAGCGGCAGGTGGGCGCCGTGCTGTTCGAAACTGCCGACCGGCAGGACGGCCATCGACGGGCGCCGCGCCCGCACGTCCTCGGTGGTGTCCGCCGGCAACAGCGCGGAGACCGGGGACGGTTGTGGTGAAGCGGTCATGGGCGCTGCCGCCTTTCGTCGCCGGCTGACCGGGGAGTCGGCCTCGCAGCATACTTGTCGCATGGGTGAGTAATCCCTGCCGCCCTATTCACCGCGCGGGTACCATCGCGCCATGACGGACCCCGACGATGATGTCGGTCCGGGCCTCGGCCCCGACCTCGGCATCGCTCTCGACAATGCCGGCCGTGAAAATGCGGGTGTGGAACGGGTGGTGGAGGTCCGGCTGCCCACCACCTATGGGGAATTCCGCGCGGTCGGCTATCTCGACCGCCGCGGTGAAATCGAGCAGGTGGCGCTGGTCCACGGCGAGGTGGCGGGTGAACTGACGCTCACCCGGGTGCATTCGGAGTGCCTCACCGGCGATGTCTTCGGCTCCACGCACTGCGAATGCGGCGACCAACTGGCCGCCGCGCTGCGGGCGATCGTGGCGGCCGGCCGCGGCGTTCTGGTCTATCTCCAGGGCCACGAGGGGCGGGGAATCGGCCTGCTGGCCAAACTCCGGGCGATGAAGCTGCAGGACGACGGGCTGGACACGGTCGAGGCGAACATCGCGCTCGGACTGCCCGTCGACGCCCGTGAGTACCGCGTCGCGGCGGAGATCCTGCGGGATCTCGACGTCCGGTCCGTGCGGCTGCTGTCGAACAACCCGCGCAAGCGGGCCGCGCTGCTGCGGCACGGCATCGCCGTCGCCGAACAGGTCCCGCTGCTGGTGGCGCCCCGGGCGGAGAACATCCGCTATCTGCGGGCCAAGCGCGAGCGCCTCGACCACGACCTGCCGCATCTGGACGGCATCCACGGCCTGTCCTGAAACGGCCCGGCGGGCGAACGGAAAGGGGCCCGCGACGCGTGGTCGCGGGCCCTTCCGGGGTGCGCCTGTCCGGCGGCGGACGCCGTGTCAGGAGGGGACGGGCGCCGCCGCGGGTGCGGCGGCCCGCTGCTGCGCGGGGACGACGCGCTCCGCGAGGTGGCCGAAGAGCAGCCCGAAGGCGGTCCACAGCACCAGTTGGATGGCGATCGTCGACAGTCGGAACTGCCACAGCAGGGTGCCGGGGAAGCCGTGCGGCACATTGTCGTAGGACGGCAGGAAGGCGTAGGCGATGCCGACGGCGACCACGAACGCGGCGCCGGCCGTCACCGTGGCGTACCAGTTGCCCAGCTTGGGAGCCAGTCGCCGGCCGAGGATCGTCGCGCCGACGGTCAGCAGGATGCCGAGCAGCATCATCAGGAAGTACAGGGCGGTGCGTTGGCCGATGGTGTCGGGGTTGCCGACGGCCGGAGGGTTCGCCGGGTACTTCAGGAACGGTACGAGGTAGACCAGCAGTGCGCCGCCGGACAGCAGGACGGCGGTGGTCCGGGCGCCGAAGCGCCCGATCCGGCCCAGCAGGAAGCAGAAGACCAGTGCGGCGATGCCGCCCAGCGCCACGCCGTAGACCAGCACGCCGGTCGCCAGCCCCGCCGTGGACTGCATACCGCGGCTGACGACCTCCATCTCGTGGCCGTGGTCGTGGCTGTGGGCTTCCTCGAACGCGATGGCGGCGTCCACCCGTGGTTCACCCAGCAGGTAGGCGACGACCAGGGCGACGACACCGGCTGCCAGACCGGCGAGCAGACCGCGCACCAGAAGGTTTCTGATGGTGAGCGAGTTCATGGGTGCCGGGTCCGATCAGTGGCAGGGGAAGCCGAGGAGGTGGCGCCCGTCGTGGACCCACTCGTGCACGTCAGTTCCGGAGAACACCGAGGTGGCGCCCTGCTCGGCGCCGACGAAGTACAGCAGCACCATCATCAGGACGATGCCGAAGACCGCCCAGGGGGCGATCGCCTTGAGGGGGAGCGGAGCGGGGGCGACGGCGCCGGTGGCCGGGGGTGCGATGGTCTGAGCCATGGCAGGACCTCCTATTAGGGGGAACTCGCGTCCCTATTCAGTGGAGTGCGAGATGGCATGCCGGGTCTGGCTCATCCGGTCCTGGCCCTTTTGGGCTGGTAAAAACCGGACATACAGTGGCGCGACCGCGCCGGAGTTTCACCGGCTTCCGTCATGTCATCGTCAATACGATCGGGAAGGTACCGTGAACCGGCCACCGGGCCAAGGCCATGGAGGGGGCGGAGTGGCGCAGGGCGGGGCGCGCCCGCCGGGCAACTGCCCAGTACGGACGGCCCGTTGACGACGGCGGTGGGTAGCGGAAGGAGACGGCGTGACGACTCGGGTGATGTTGGTCTCACCGGCCGCGGGCGACGCCCAGCGCGAGGTGCGCTTCGACGACGACGGCCCGTTGAGCGAGGCCGGGCTGCGCCGCGTGCGGGCCGCGGCCGGATCGCTGCCGGCCGCCGACCGGATCTTCGCCTCGCCCTCCGTCCGGTGCCGGGAGACCGCCGCGGAGCTGGGGCTGTCGGCCCGCTCCGCGCCGGAACTGGCGGGCTGTGCGATGGGTGCCTGGCGCGGTCGGACCCTGGCCGAGGTCGCCGGCGCCGAACCGGTCGCGGTCTCCGGCTGGCTGAGCGATCCGGACTTCGACGGGCACGGCGGGGAGTCGCTGCGGGCGCTGTGCGACCGGGTCGCGGGCTGGCTGACCCGGATGGCGCTCGACGCGGGCCGGGTGGTGGCCGTCGTCGAACCGGACGTCGTGCGGGCCGCGGCGGTGTGCGCGCTGCGGGTGCCCGCGGACGCGTTCTGGCGGCTCGATGTCCCGCCGCTCACCGCGACCGAGCTGAGCGGTCGGGGCGGGCGCTGGAATCTGGGCCTGGGGCGGGCGCTGGACCGCAGGTGAGCGGGGGTGTGGCTGGAATGCTTCAGAATTCACCTGTCGCCTCATCTACACATAAAGGCGACATAAGCGCAGAATAAAGGTGCGCGGCCCGATGCCACGCGAAACGGCCAGGCTTGCGAGCGAAGGAGGCGAGTCGTATGGCCGACGTCTCACACCACAGGGGAGATCTCGCCGGTCACCCCGACGCTTCCGAGATGCGGGCTCGCTATGAGCGGGTGCTCGGTGGGCGTGATGTCGTACTCGTCGACGGTCCGGTGTTCTTGGTCGGCCTGTACTGCGCCGTCTCGCCGTGGATCGTCCACTTCGCCCTCGCGCAACCTCCGCTCGTGGTGCACAACCTCATCCTCGGCATCGCGATCGCCCTGCTGGCGGTGGGATTCACCGTGGCGCCCGAGCGGATGTACGGGCTGAGCGGTGCGATGTGCGCGATCGGGGTATGGATGATCATCTCGCCGTGGATCGTCGGCAGCAGCCCGGACGCCGGCGTCATCTGGAACAACCTCATCATCGGTGTTCTGACGTTCCTGCTGGGCGCCATGTGTGTCGCCGTGGCATCGAGGAGCCGCAGCGCCACATGATGTGCGCTCCCTGAACGGGGGCGTGTGACAGGCCGCCGGTGCGCCTGCCTCCCTCGGGTGGCGGGCGGGCCGGCGGCTGCGTGTGTGCGGGCTACCGGCGCCGTGCGCGGCCCTCGGCCGACAGGTGGCCGGCCAGTCCGGCCAGCATCAGCCCGCTCGCGAGGAGCAGGCCGTGCGCCAGGGCGATGCCCAGGATCAGGCCGGCGATCGCCGCGGCCCGTGCGAGCCGTGCGGCGCCGCGCGGGCAGCCGCGCGAGCGCCCGGTCGACGGGGTGCGGGGGTGGGGGAGGGCTTGGTGTCGGAACGACTCGGCGATCTCGCCGAAGGGGCGGTCGTCGTACGGGGACAGCGGCGTTTCTCCTCTCCCGGGTGGTGCGCGGGCGAAGGGGGCGTTGCCCCGTTGATCATTTGTAGTTAGGCTTGCCTAACTCATTGTGGGGCAACGACGTCACCTGCGTGTTGTGCCCTGCCGGGCCCTGCCCGTAACGCCGTTGACCGGAGAGGTGTCGCACCATGTCGTACGAGAAGCAGCCATCGGATGAGGCCCGGGACGCGCTGGTCCGGATCGCCTACGGCGGCATGGCGGCACACACGCTGGGCGCCGCGGCCCGCATGGGGATCGTCGACCTGATCGGGGACGGCGAGCGCGGCGCGGACGAGCTGGCGAAGGAGTGCGCCGCCGAACCGCAGGCCATGGGCCGGTTACTGCGGGCGCTGGCCGGACTCGGACTGCTCGTGGAGCGGTCTCCCGGAACGTTCGCCACCACCCCGGCCGGTGCCCTGCTGCACAGCGACCACCCCGAGTCGCTGCGGTCCTTCTCCCGGATGTTCACCGATCCCACCATCCTGCGGGCCTGGGAGCTGCTGGACGACAGCGTGCGCACCGGACGGCCCTCCTTCGACACGGCCTTCGGCCAGGACTTCTTCGGCTACCTCGCCCAACAGCCGCAGCTCTCCGCCGACTTCAACGCCGCGATGGGCCAGGCCACCCGCGACACCGCCGCGCTGGTCCCCGCGGCCTACGACTTCGGCCGCTTCCGGACCGTCGCCGACATCGGCGGCGGCGACGGCACCCTGCTCGCCCCGATACTCCAGGCGCACCCCGCGCTCCGCGGCATCCTCTTCGACAGCTCGGAGGGCCTCGCCCAGGCCGGTACGAGGCTGGCGGACGAGGGGCTGGACGGGCGCTGCTCCCTCGTCGCCGGGGACTTCTTCGCCACCGCTCCCGAGGGCGCCGACCTCTACCTCCTCAAGAGCGTGATCCACGACTGGAACGACGAGCAGTGCACCACGATCCTGCGGCACTGCCGGAAGGCGATCCCCGACGACGGCCGGCTGCTGATCATCGAGCCGGTGCTGCCGCCCGTCGTCGACCCCTCGGCCTCCGGTGTCGACCCCTCGGAGTCCGGCGCGCTCTACCTCAGCGACCTCAACATGCTGGTCAACGTCGAGGGCCGGGAGCGCACCCGGGACGACTTCGACCAGCTGTGCCGCGCCGCAGGCTTCGCCCTGCGCACCGTCGTCCCGCTCCCGGAGCCCAGCCGCTTCTGCCTCATCGAGGCCGAGCCGGTCTGATCCGGCGGTGATCCGCCCCGGCGCGGCGCGTCGGGGCGGGGCCGTCGGGGCCCCTGCGCACGCGTGCGGCCGCCGCCCGGACAGGGATAATCGAGGTAGGGGCTATTTGGCTCTGGGCGACCGCCCCGGAGAGGGAGCATCCCGTGACCGCTGTGCCCGTGGATGATCACGAAGACTTCGCCGACGCCGACCGCGGGTTCATCGCGGAGCTCGACCCGCCCGAGGTCACCATGGACGACGGCCGGGTGGTCTGGGACGCCGGGGCCTACGGATTCCTGGCCCAGAACTGTCCCGACACCGCCCACGAGGGACTGTGGCGCCAGGGCCGGCTGGTGAGCCGCCAGGGTCTGTACGAGGTCACGGAGGGCATCTACCAGGCCCGCGGTCTGGACCTGTCCAATATGACGCTGGTCGAAGGCGATCACGGCGTGATCGTCATCGACCCGCTCCGCTCCGCGGAGACCGCCGCCGCGGCCCTGGAGCTCTACCGCAAGCACCGCGGAGACCGGCCGGTCACCGGCCTGATCTACACCCACTCGCACGGCGACCACTTCGGCGGCGCCCGCGGCGTGCTCCCGCCCGGCCACCACCCCGTTCCGGTGCTCGCACCCGCCGGCTTCCTCGCCCAAGCGGTCGGCGAGCACGTCTACGCCGGACCCGCGATGGCCCGGCGCGCCGTCTACATGTACGGCGCCGAGCTCACCAAGGCGCCGGACGCCCAGATCGGCTGCGGTCTGGGCGCCACCCACTCCACCGGCACCATGACCCTGGTCCCGCCCACCGTGGACATCACCAGCACCGGCCAGGAGGAGATCCTCGACGGTGTGCACCTGGCCTTCCAGCTCACCCCGGGCACCGAGGCGCCCGCCGAGATGAACTTCTGCTTCCCGGCGCACCGTGCGCTCTGCCTGGCCGAGAACGCCACCCACACGCTGCACCACGTCCTGTCGCTGCGCGGCGGCGCCGTCCGCGACGCCCGCGCCTGGTCCCGCTACCTGGGCGAGGCGCTCGCCCTCTTCGGCGACCAGGCGGAGGTCGCCTTCGCCTCCCACCACTGGCCGACCTGGGGCAAGGACCGCGTCAGGACCCTGCTGGCCAACCAGCGCGACCTGTACGCCTATCTGCACGACCAGACCGTGCGGCTGCTCAACCAGGGGCTCACCGGCCCCGAGATCGCCGAGGAGCTGCGGCTGCCACCGGGCCTGGCGCGCGAGTGGGCCCACCACGGCTACTACGGCTCGCTCAGCCACAACGTCAAGGCGATCTACCAGCGCTACCTGGGATGGTTCGACGGCAACCCCGCCCACCTGTGGGAGCACCCTCCGGTCGAGCAGGCCAAGCGCTATGTGGACACCATGGGCGGCGTCGAGGCCACCGTGGACGCGGGCAAGCGGTACGCCGCCGAGGGCGATCTGCGGTTCGCCGCCACCCTCCTCAACCACGCCGTCTTCGCCGACCCCAAGAACCTCCGCGCCCGCCGCGAACTGGCCCTGGTCTACGAACGGCTGGGCCACGGCTGCGAGAACGGCACCTGGCGCAACTTCTACCTCACCGGCGCGATGGAGCTGCGCGGCACCCTCGCCGCGCCACGGCCCGCCACCGCCGTCCCCGAAATGGACCGGGCCCGCACCGTCGACCAGCTCCTCGACGCGCTCGCCACCCGCATCGACGGCCCGCGCGCCTGGTCCACCCCGCTCACCCTCGACCTCTACCTCCCCGACGAGGACCGGACCTGGCATCTGACGCTGTCCAACGGGGCCCTGACCCATCTCAGTTCGCCGGGCGCCCCCACCCCGTCCGGCGACCCCGGCCCCGATCTGACCCTGACCCTCACCAAGCCCCAACTGCTCGACGTCCTCGCCGGCCAGGGGCCGCCCGAGGGGGACCACGCCGGTGGGACCGGAGCGCTCAACCAGCTCCTGGGCCTCCTCAGCCTCCCCGACCCCACCTTCCCCATCGTCACGCCCTGACCGCCACCGGCCCGCCCGCAGTCGTCAACTTCGCGCCGCGGAGCGCCCACGCCACCCTCCGCCACCCGACGCCGAAGCTGGGGCAAACTGGCCTGGTGGCGAGCAGCATTCCCGAAGAAACCAGCAGCTTCATCGGCCGGCGGGCCGAACTACGGCAGATCGGCCAGGAGTTGACGGACCACCGGCTGGTCACCCTGACCGGGCCCGGTGGCGTGGGCAAGACCCGCATCGCCATACGAGCCGCCCGCGCGGCGGCGCCACGGTTCCCCGACGGTGTCTGGTGGGCCGAACTGTGGCCGTTACACAACGCGGGGCTGCTGCTGGCAACGGTCTGCGACGCCGTCGGCCTGGCCGACCACACGGCCCGCACTCCCGCGGCGGCGCTGTGCGAATGGCTCGCCGACAAACGGCTGCTGCTGGTCCTGGACTCCTGCGAACACCTCGTCGACGCCTGCCGCGATCTCCTCGGAGACCTGCTGACGGCCGCCCCCCACCTGACCGTGCTGGTCACCAGCCGGCAGCCGCTGGACCTCGTCGGCGAGTGGACCACCGAGATCGGCCCGCTGCCCTGGACCGGCGACAACGACGCGCTGGCCCTGTTCACCGAGCGGGCCGGCGCCGCCGTACCCGGCCTGCGGCTGACCGACCCCCGGCACGCGGCGGCCGCCGACACCATCTGCCGGCGCCTGGAAGGCATTCCGCTGGCCCTGGAGCTGGCCGGCGCCCAGTTGGCCGGCACCTCCGTGGAGCGCATCGCCGAGCGGCTGACCTCCCGCTTCGACGCGCTCGACGGCGACCCGCCGACGCGGTTCCCGCGGCACCGGACGCTGCGCTGCGCCATCGGCTGGAGCCATGAGCTGTGCACACCCCTGGAGCGGCTGCTGTGGGCCCGGCTGTCCGTCTTCCGGGGCACCTTCGACGAGGAGTCGGCGGCCTCGGTCTGCGCCGGCGGCCCGCTCCCCGAGGAGGAGGTGCGCACCGTCCTCGCCGGGCTGGCCGCCAAGTCGGTGCTCACCCGCGAGGGCTCGCGCTTCCGCATGCTCGACACGCTGCGCGAGTACGGCCGGCTCTGGCTCGGCGAGCTGAACGAGACGGCGGACCTCGCGGACCGGCACGCCGCGCACTTCGTGGCGTTCGGCCGCCGCGCCGAACAGGGCTGGCCGGGCCCCGAGCAGGTCGGCTGGTACCGCCGGGTCGCCGACGCCTATGTCGACCTGTGCGCCGCCCTGGACCACCTCCTGGACGCCGACCCGGAGCGGGCCCAGGAACTCAGCGCCTCGATCGGCTTCTTCTGGAGCTGCTGCGGCCATCTGCACGAGGCCCGCGACTACACCGCCCGCGCCCTCGCCGCGCACCAGGGACCGAGCCGGGCCCGCACCCGGGCGCTGTGGACGCTGGGCGTCGCCGTACTCCTCCAGGGTGATCTGGAGCTGGCCGACGCCCTGGGCGTGGAGTGCGCCGACGCGGCGCGGGCGGGCGACGACGCGGGGGAGGTGCTGGAGGCCGGCTACCTCATCGGCCTGACCCATCTGATGGCCGGCCGCCCGATGTCCGCGTACACCGTCGTCGAGCAGGTCCTCGGAGCGCCGCCCACCAGCCCGTTCGACGCACCCGGACGGCTGCGCTGCCACCTCGTACGGATCTTCGCGCTCACCAACCTCGGCAAGCTCGACGAGGCCCGCGCCGAGGCCACCGCACTGCGCCGCGGCTGTGCGGAGCGCGGCGAACACTGGACCCGCTCCTACACCGACTACCAGCTCTCCCTGGTCGCGCTCTTCCAGGGCCGCCCCGCGGAGTCGGCCGGGCACGCCCGCGCCATGCTCGCCGCCAAGCAGGACATCGGCGACAAGTTCGGGATCGCCCTCGGCCTGGACGTGCTCGCGGCGGCCTTGGCGGCCCAGGGCGAGGGCGCCGCGGCCGCCCGGGTCTACGGATGCGGCCAGGCCATCTGGCGCACCGTCGGGCATCCCCAGCGAGGCACCCCCGAGCTGCGCGCGGTGCGCGAGGAGTGCGAGCGGCAGGCCCGCGCGGCCATCGGTGACGACGCCTACGCCGAGCTCTTCCACCAGGCCAGTGAGGAGCGCCCCGAGGCCGCCCTCGCCCGGATCCTGGCCGGCGATCTGTGACCGCCGAACCGGTTCAGGCGGCGGGCTCGCCGGCCAGCGTGTACAGCAGCTCGTAGGCGGTGGGGATCATCCGGCAGCCGTTCCCGCGGCGGGTGGCCAGCGCCACCAGGCCGGTGTGCGACGCCGGGTGGTAGCCGAGGAACGCCTGCTGGCCGAAGGTCGCCCCGACGTGGAAGAGCAGCGGCCCGCGCGGGGCCGGGTGCTGGAACCACGTCAGGGTGTGGGTGTTGCGGCGCCGCCAGCCGCGGCGCAGCAGCGGGACCTGGACGTCGCGCAGCGGCAGCGCCAGCGGGGTGTCCTCGGGGGAGAGGTGCGCTTCGAGGTAGCCGAGCAGATCCCCGGGGGTGGCGCGGACCGATCCGATGGCGGCGAAGGCGCCCATGTCGGTGCTGCGCACCGGCGTCACCCCGTTCGCCCGGTGGCCGATGGCGTCGGTGCCGGTGGCCCCCGGGCCCAGAGTGGTGTCCGCCAGCCCGAGCGGGCGCAGTACCCGGTCGGTGAGCAGGGCCGGGTAACCGGTGCCCGCGGCCTGGGCCATGGCCGGGCCGAGCAGCGCCAGCCCGAAGTTGGAGTAGCGCCAGCGGGTACCGGGGCGGTTCCGGGGCCGGGTCCGGGCGAAGGTGCGCAGCAGGCGCTCGGTGTCGTAGGCCGCGTACCCGTTGACGGAGGGGTGCAGCAGGGCGCCGGGGATCAGGTCGGTGGGGATCCGCGGCAGTCCCGAGGTGTGGGTGGCCAGATGCCGCAGGGTGATCCGCCGGGAGCACGGGTGCGGCAGCGACAGGCCCGGCAGATGCGCGGCGAGCGGATCGTCCAGCCTCAGCACCCCGGCCCTGGCCAGGTCGGCCAGCAGCAGCACGGTGAAGGTCTTCGACAGCGAGCCCACTTCGTAGCGCAGCGCATGGCGCGGGGTGGGCGGGGTGAGGGCCGTGCCGCCGGTGAGCACGGTGCGCAGCCCGCCCCGGGTGACCGCGAGGACCACGTCCGGGGCGTCGATCAGGGTGACCGCGTCCGCGAGGCGGTCGGCGAGCGCGACGCCGCGTGCCGAGCCCATCAGACCGCGGACATCGCCCGGGAGGTGGCCATCGCGGAGGCGAACGCGGCGACCAGGGTGGGGTGGTGGACCTGGTCGAACACCGACGCCGGGTCCCCCTCGGGCATCCCGTGCTGGACCGGCATCGCGCCGGAGGCCGCCTGCGCGGCGGCGTAGCGCTCCCACAGCGCCGCGTCCAGCGAGGGCCGCGGCAGACAGGCGTCGACGACGAGGAGCTCGCCCAGCAGATCCCAGTGTTCGAGGTCCGCCCAGTCGTTCATCCAGGCCGGCAGGTACCGCGTGAGGTAGTCGGCGATGGCCGGCGGAATGCCCTCGGGGCTCTCGCCCCAGTTCGTGAGGTGGAAGACGGTGTGGGTGAGGTCGTAGGCGATGTGCAGCTGCACCGTCCAGGGTTCGGCCAGCTGCCCCAGCCAGGTGCGGGCCACGGCCTGTCCGAAGTCGCTGCTGGGCACGAGGCCCAGCTTGCGCTCCGCGTTGAGCACACCCAGCCGCCGGTTGGCCGGCATCTCCAGCGCCGCCCAGGTCCCGGTGCGCCGGCAGACCTCCACCCGCTCCTCCAGCCCCGGATGACGGTGGCCCAGCTCGTGGAAGGGCGCATAGACCTCCAGTGGCACGGGGGACAGCGGCTCGTCGCACTGGAGCCGGGCCAGTACGTTGCCGCCGTCCAGCAGCTCCCGCCAGGCGAAGTCCAGCAGCTGCCCGGCACGGGTCTTCTGCCGGGACCCGGCCACGCCCTCCCGGAACAGCACCTGCATGTTCATCGCCAGCTCCCCGATGGGCTTGAGCCGTTCGGCGACCGCGGCGTTGGTGGCGAAGTCCTCGGGGGTCAGCCGGAAGCGCTCACGGTGCTCGTCGAGCCAGGACAGGGCCCGGTCGCCGACACTGTGCAGCAGGGCGGGGGATGCGGCCGTCACCATCACGTGGCTGTCTCGCTTTCACAGAGGGTCCGCCCGCCCACCAGCGCCGGGCCGCCGGCCGACGGACCGGCCTCGGCCTCGTCGGCGGCGATCCGGGCGAGGGTGGCGGCGAACGCGGTCACCAGGGTGGAGTGGTAGCAGGCGAGGAAGGCCCCGTGCGGATCGCCTGGGGGTGGGGCCGTGCCGATTTCCCGCACGCTGCCGTCGGCCGCCTGCGCTTCGGCCAGCCGCTCCCAGGCCACCGCGTGGTACGGAGCCGCGGGCAGGCAGGCCGTCACGGCCAGCAGCTCGCCCACCAGGTCCCACAGCTGCTCCTCCAGCCAGTTCTCCAGCCAGGAGGGCAGCCACAGCCGCAGATAGCCGGCGAGTTCGGGCGACAGCCGCTGCCGGTTGCGCCCCCAGTCGGTGAGGTGGAAGACGTCATGGGTCATGCCGTAGGCCGCCCTGCGGTCCAGTGCCCACGGCTCCGGCAGCCGGCCGAGGCCGGTCAGCGCCAGCACGGCGGCGAAGTCGGCGTGCGGCCGCAGTCCGATCCGCCGCTCCGTGTTGAGCACGCCGAGCGTACGGGTGTGGTCCTCGCGCGCCACCCGCCAGCCGCGCAGCCGCATGGTGGTCTGCAGCAGATCGTCGGCCTCGGCGTGGCGCAGCCCGGCCTGGGCGAAGATCCCGTACAGCTCCGCCGGATAGGTGGCGAACGGCTCACCGCGGATCAGCTCGGCGAACAGCTCGCCGTCCCGGGTCTCGTTCCAGGCGAACGAGAACAGGCCGCGGGCCGTCTGGCGGATGTCGTCCCGCGGGTGCAGCACCCCGATCAGCTGGGTCAGTTCGGCCAGTTCGCCGAGGGGTTTGAGGGTCAGGTTGGGATCGGCGTCGGTCGTCACGTCCGGAGGCAGGCGGAAGAGCCCGCGCGCCTCCTCCAGCCACCCCAGGCTGCCCTGGACCATCCGGTCCAGCAGCCCGGGGTCGCTGTCGGCGGCGGTCACCAGCCCCTCCCGTGGAAGCGCTGGGCGGCCGCGACGTGCAGCGCGACCCGCGGGTCGGCGCCGCCCATCTGGCGGACGAACGCCAGCCCGCTGTCCAGCCCCAGGGTCTGGGGCACCTCGGGCAGCCGGGCCAGCCAGCGGCCCAGACCGGCCGCCTGCGGCCAGTCCCGCCGGCGCACCGCCCGGACGAAGCCGCGGGACAGATCGTCGGTGCGGGTGGCCAGTTGCTCGGCGAGACCCGAGGCCAGTTTGGGCAGCGCGAGCGATGCCAGTTGCGACACCCGGTGCGACAGCTTCGGCCAGGGGTCGAGCCCCACCCATTCGGTGTCGGCGTCGGGCGCCGCCGGCCAGTGCTGTGCGCCTCCGGGAAGAAACGCGTGCGCGGCCTCGACCAGGCCCCGGTAGGTCCACACCGACACCTGCGAGGCATCGGTTCCCGGCGGATAGGCCGCGAGCGCCTGCCTGACCACCGCTTCGTCGTCCGCGCCGAACGGCGCCGCCCGGTGCTCCACGGCGTACGGCGCGAGCGCATCGGCGCCGAGCACCCGAACGGCGGCTGGGGTCAGCGCGTTCTCCTGCTGCAGAATGCCGGACAACGCATAGGGGTCGCCCTCGCCCCGCAGGGCGAGGGCGACCTCTGTTGCGGCATCGGCAATCACAGCGCTCAGCGGGACTGCTCCCTGCGTCTGCTCAGCCAACGCTTTGTCCCCTCAGCGAGTGTCCGTCTTGGGCCGGGGGGTGGGAGGCGAGAGCAGGAGCAGCGCGGCCAGCAGCAGCACCCCTGCGCACTCGCGGGTGTCGCGGAAGACACCGTCGGATTCGGCGGGTTCCAGCAGTCCCTCGACCTCGGCGGCCAGGAAGGCCGTCTCGACGGGCGCTGTGCGGTCAGTAACCATGCGATCAACTCCTTTGGCGAATGGGATACCAGATTCACATCGCCCTTTATGGGTCGCAACGGGAAAAATCGGAACATTAGGCGGTTCGTGTGACTTCACGTCATATGTGATGCCGCCATGCGTTCCATCAAGTTCCCCCGCCTCATGGGGAGTTGAGGGATGGCCGGGTGATATGTGGCAGCTGCCCGGGTGACGGCCCTCAGGGTGACGGTCGGCGGGTCGGCCCCTCAGGGCGGCGTCCTTCGGCGTGCGAGCCGGGTGGATCGGCCGGCCGGCCCCCGACCGGTAGCGCCTGCCGCACGACGCGCTCCCCGCGCTGGAAGATCTCTCGCAGGGGCCGGCACCGCCGCGCGGCCCGCCCCCTACCGCCACCGACCGAGGCAAGGGCAGGGACCCCATGTACGACGCACTCCTGGCAGAGACCGTCACCCTCACCGGCCACGGCGGCGACCTCATCGAGGCGTACGCCGCCCGGCCGCTCGTCCCCGGGCCGGTCGGGGGTGTGGTGGTCATCCACCACATGCCCGGCTACGACACCGGCAGCAAGGAGATCACCCGCCGGTTCGCCGCCGAGGGCTTCCTGGCCGTCTGCCCCAACCTCTACAGCCGCGAGGCGCCCGGTGCCGACCCGGACGAAGCGGCCGCGGTGGCCCGCGCGCGGGGCGGGGTTCCCGACGCCCGTCTGGTCGGGGACGTCGCCGGAGCCGCCCGCTATCTGCGCGGACTGAGCTCCTCCAACCACCGGGTGGGGACCATCGGGTACTGCTCCGGCGGCCGTCAGTCCTTCCTCGCGGCCTGCAGCCTGGATCTCCAGGCCGCCGTCGACTGCTACGGAGGCTTCATCACCCGCCACCCGCCCGAGGACTCCCCGCTCACCGTCGAACCGATCCTCCATCTGGCCAAGGACCTCGGCTGCCCGCTGCTCGGCCTCTTCGGCGCCGAGGACCAGCACCCGTCCCCGGAGGAGACGGCGGAGCTGGAGAACGCGCTGCGCAAACTTGGCAAGGTCCATGCGTTCCATACCTACGAGGGCGCCGGGCACGCCTTCTTCGCGGTGAACCGCCCCAGCTACCACCCGCAGGTCGCGCAGGAGGCATGGCAGCGGGTGTGCGAGTTCTTCGGGCGGCATCTGAGCGGGTGAGGGGGCGAGCGGGTGAGCGGGGTGAGGGGGAGGGGAGGGTGCGCGTGGGGGCGTGTGGGGGTGCGTGAGGGGGCCGTGCCGCGGTGCTGCCGTGCTGGGCGGGCCTTCTTCTCGGAGGTGTCCGTGCTGCGAGGGTTTTCCTCTCGGCGGTGCGGGTTTGCGCGGACCGCTCCTCTACACCCGCCCACCCCCCGTAGGGGGGTGGGCGGAGGGGAAAAAGACGTGGAGCGCAGAAGACGTGGAGCGCAAAAGACGTGGAGCGGAAAAGACCTGGAGGGGAAAAAGTCCAGGCGGCGAGCTTTCGCCCTCCGCTGCCCTAGAGTGCCAAGGTGCCGACGTACAGCATTGGTCAGGCAGCCGGACTGCTGGGAGTGAGTGCGGAGACCGTCCGCCGGTGGGCCGACGGCGGTCAGCTGCGGATGGACCGGGACGGCGCGGGGAACCGCATGATCGACGGGGTGAGCCTCGCGGCGTTCGCCAAGGAGCGGGCCGCCGGGATGCATCCGGTGCCCGGCGATGTGCTGACGTCCGTACGGAACTCGTTCGCGGGGATCGTCACCAAGGTGACCATGGACGACGTGATCGCCCAGGTCGAGATCCAGTCCGGGCCGCACCGGCTGGTGTCGGTCGTCAGCCGGGAGGCGGTCGAGGAACTGGGCATCGAGGTCGGGGTGACCGCCACCGCCCGGGTGAAGTCCACCCATGTGCATATCGACCGGCCGGGCGACCGGAGTTGAGCCGCGGGGAGACCGCACCCGGCGCGTCCGGCCCGGCAGGCTCAGCGGCACAGCAGGCCCAGCGGCCCGGCAGGCTCATCGGCACAGCAGGCTCAGCGGCACAGCAGCGCGGCCCGCAGGTCCAGTTTGTGGTCGAGCCGGGACAGGTCGCGGCCGGTGAGCATCTCTATGCGCTGGATGCGGTAGTGCACCGTGTTCACATGCAGCCGGAGCTTCTCGGCGGTACGCGCCCATGACCCGTGCTGCGCGAGGAAGACCTCCAGAGTCTCCAGCAGCATCCGGTGCGAGGCGGAGCCGCCGCGCCCCAACGGGCCGAGCACCCGGCTGCTGAAGGCCCTGCGGACATCGGCCGGGACCCCGGCGAACAGGGAACCTATCGTGTGGAGGTCGTCGACGCGGGTCACCCGGGTACCGTCCGGTGCCTCGGAGCGGGCCACCGCCAGGGCGTAACGGGCCTGGTCCAGCGCGGAACCGAGCCCCTCGGCGGCGGGTACCAGGGCGCTGACCCCCGCGTGCGGCACCGCCTGCCGAAGGGCGTGCAGCGTCGGCCACGCCTCGTCCAGCGGGGTGCGGCCGCCCGGCCCCTCGGCCTCCGGTGCCGTATGGACGACGGCGACCGCCTCACCACCCGGTAGCCCGCCGACCGCGAACGGCTCACCGGGGGAGCGCCGCAACGCCTCGGTCAGCGCGTTCACTGCCCTGTCGCCGTCCGCACCGCCGAGGGCGGCCACCAGCACCCGGTACGGACCGGTGGCGGGCAGCCCGCAGGTGCGCAGCGCGGCGTCGAGCGCCGCACCGTCGGCCGGGCGGGCGTCGAGGAGTGCGACCAGTTCGTCGGCCGCCGGCCGCTCGTCCGGCCGCAGCGCCTCGGCGACGGCCCGGAACGTGGTGTGCGCGGGCACCGCCACCAGCACGACGCCGTGCGCACGGCAGGAGTCGACGAGCGCCTCGGGAACCTCGCCGTGCGCCTTCTCGGCGGCCAGCAGCGCGACGGTCCCGGCCGAGCACAGCGCCGAGACGAAGCGGTCGGCCCGCGCGCGGTCGCTGCCGGGCGCCCACCACCCCAGACCGCTCAGCACCAGCTCGCCCGGCCGCAGCGACCCCGCCGGGTCGGCGAGGTCGGTGGTGGTGACCCCGCGGACTTCCCGGTCGAGCAGGGGGCCCTCGCCCCACAGCAGGGTCAGATCGAGCGAGTCGACCTGGAGGAGATCGTGGACGTGCATGTGCTGGCTCCTTGCGCGGCTGCCGGAGGCGAATTCCGGCACGCTCACCTTCACGAGGCGAATGCGGGTCCCAACATCGTAAACCTCGAATATGCCGCCCTCATGCCGCATTTCCTCTCACAGCGGCAAAGCAGAAGTGCACATGAGGGTGGCATGTGTGGTTCAAGTCCGGCTCACTCGGGCATCACTGGGAGGCAGCCGCCGCTGTACGGATCGCCTCCAGGGGGACTCCCATGACGCGAACGAGCCGAATCGACCCGCCGTCCCGCACCACCGCCGTTCGTCCGGCGGCGCCCGAGGATGCCGTACGCGCCGACGCCCGGCGCCTGGTGATCCGTGGTCAGCTGCGCCGTCCGCTCGCGCTGACCGTCGCCGACCTGCGGGAGCGGTGGCGGCAGCACCGAGCCGCGGTGGTCTTCGACTGCGCCAAGAACGGTCCGCAGCACCACACCTTCCACGGGCCGCTGCTGCGCGACGTCATCGACGCGGCGGAGCCCGCCTTCGACGCCCGGCGGCGCAAGGACCGTTCGCGCTATCTGCTGGCCGTCACCGGCGGGGACGGGCACCACACGGTGCTGTCCTGGGCGGAGATCGACCCGGACTTCGGCGACGCGCCGATCCTGCTGGCCACGGCCATGGACGGGCGCGGGCTCGACGGTGCGGGCAGTCAGCTCGTGGTGCCCTCCGATCGCTGCGGGGCGCGCTACATCAGCGCGATCACCGGCATCTGGGTCGGCACCTGCGCCCCGCCGGAGCGGCCGTAGCGGCCGCTGGAGCCCGAAGTCACCCGCCGGACGGGGGACTTCGCCGGGCGGTGTGCTCAGGCGGCGGCGAGCGCGATCTCGGTGGACTTGATCAACGCGGTGACCTCGGAACCGGCGGCCAGACCCAGGTCCTCGACCGCGTCCTTGGTGATCGCGGCGGTCAGCTCGCCGCCCGCGACCGCGACCTTCACGCCGGCCATCGCGCCGCCGGTGGCGACATCGGTGACCGTGCCGGGGATCTGGTTGCGGATGCTGAGCCCGCCGACCGCGCCGGTCGCGAGGGCGACCTCGGTGGACTTGATCAGCGTGCGGACCTCGGAGCCCGCGGTGATGCCGAGTTCCTCGACGGCCTCCAGGGTGACCGCGGCGGTGATCTCCTGGCCGCCTTCCAGGCGGACCTTGACGGTGGCCATGACCTCGCCGGGCGAGACGGTGAGAACGGTGCCGGACATCTGGTTGCGGATGCTCAGGCTCATGGACGTACCTCGCGGGAGAAGGGAGAAGGGAGAAGGGAGAAGGGAGCGGAGAGGGATGGAGAGGGGCGGAGGGTGGAATGCCCGTATTGTGCTCCGGGTGATCGGCACTCTAGCCGCCGGCGCCGCCGTCGCGGCCCTCCCCGCCCCCGAGTCCGCGCCCCCTTCGCGCGTCTGCCCGGGGCGCCGTACTTCGTCCGTTCCTCCAAGGCGCCCGGCCTCGGGCTGGCACCTGCCATATAGGTTCGCCCGGTGGATTGCAGATGCGACCTTGAGCTGCATATCTTGTCGCACATGCAGTCCTACACGATTGGTCAGGCGGCGCGGCTGCTGGGCGTCAGCCCGGACACGGCGCGTCGCTGGGCCGATGCCGGCAGAGTCGCGACCCACCGCGACGACAGCGGGCGCCGCCTCATCGACGGCCGCGATCTGGCCGCCTTCTCCATCGAGGTGGCGCAGCACGGCACCGGTGAGGACGACGGCTCGTACACCTCCGCGCGCAACGCCTTCCCGGGCATCGTCACCGCCGTCACGCTCGGCGATGTCGCCGCCCAGGTCGAGATCCAGGCCGGTCCGCACCGCCTGGTGTCCCTGCTGACCCGGGAAGCGGTGGAGGAGCTCGGCCTGGAGGTCGGCATGCAGGCCACCGCCCGTGTGAAGTCCACCAGCGTGCACGTCGACCGCACCTGACCCATCGCACCCGACCCACCGCGGCAGCACCGCAGCCGGAGCGTCCCCACCGTGCCGACGTCAGCTGCCCCACCCCAGCGGCGTCGCCCGTCCACGGCGCGGCTATTCCCATCCGCTCGGGCGGCGTCCGCCGTCCCGCGTCACAAGGAGTCACGCCTCATGCCCCAGCTCGTCACCGGGCGCCGCGCCGCCGCCGCGATCGTCACCGCCGCCCTGCTCGTTCCGCTCGCCGCCTGCGGGAAGGGAGCGGACAAGAAGAAGGACGACGGCGACGCGAAGTCCGGCGGCACCACCAAGGCGGAGCTGACCGTGCTGGCCGCCTCGTCGCTGACCGATGTCTTCCAGAAGGCCGGCGCGCTCTACGAGAAGGACCACCCGGGCACGAAGGTGAAGTTCTCCTTCGCCGGCTCCCAGGAGCTGGCCGCCCAGGTCAGGGAGGGCATCCCCGCCGACGCCCTGGTCACCGCCGACACCAAGACCATGGACAGCCTGAAGGTCGACACCGGTGCCCCGACCGTCATCGCCAAGAACCGCCTGGTCATCGCGACCGGTGAGGGCAACCCGAAGAAGATCACCGCGCTCAAGGACCTCGCCAAGAGCGATCTGAAGGTCGTGCTCGCCGCCTCCGAGGTGCCGGTCGGCCGCTACAGCAAGCAGGTGCTGGACGCCCAGAAGCTGAAGGTCGAGCCGGTCTCGCAGGAGCCCAACGTCCGCGCCGTCCTGAGCAAGGTGGAGCTCGGTGAGGCCGACGCCGGCCTGGTCTACAAGACCGACGCCGCCACCGCGCCGAAGAAGGTCGACGCCGTCGACATCCCCGACGCGCAGAACGCCGTCGCCTCCTACCCGGCCGCGACGCTGAAGGCATCGGAGCACTCGGCGGCCGCGGCGGCGTTCGTGAAGTGGCTGAGCACCCCGGCGGCGCAGAAGCTGCTGCGGGAGGCGGGCTTCCAGCAGCCGTAACGGCGCGGGGGGGAGAGGGGGGGGGGTTTGTGTTTGGGGGGGGGGGGGGCGCGGCGCTTCTCCCCCCTCCTTTGCTGCTT